>NZ_VUNS01000013.1 GCF_009695545.1 Victivallis lenta
CGATGAATAACGAAAGTTGACGGAAGCCGAGACAAAAATCAGAACAGAAAACGCCGGAAAATCCGGCAAAAAACAACGTTTGAATCCGCATGAAAAACACATGGACAAAATTTCACGGATTCAGGATGGAGTGAAAATGAAGCGTTTTTCGTTTCTGCTGCTGTCCGGGCTGATGGCGGCCTTCGATTCCGGCATGGCCGCCTCGGGGCAGCCGGACACGGTCAGGAAATGTGCGGTCCCGAACGGCAAAGTGCTGTCGGCCGTATACACCGACGCATCGGAGTTCACCGATGCGAACCGGAACACGATCACCGGGATACCGCCGCGCACCATCGTCAAACTGCTGCTGCAGCCGGCGAAGGGGTCGAACATCAACGTCGAAGTCTGGCTGCCCGACGCCGGCCGGTGGAACGGCCGGTTCGTCGGCCTCGGCAACGGCGGAGCCGCCGGTTCGATCAACCCGGCCGGCTTCATCGGCTGGATCAAGCGCGGATACGCCGTGGCCGCCACTGATATGGGAACCGCGCCGAACGACAACTCCGGCGTCGGCAACCCTGAAGTATGGAAGGACTTCGGCTACCGGGCCACCCATCTGATGACGACGGCGGCCAGGCAGCTGATCCAAAGCTGTTACGGGAAGCCGCCCGCTTTCTCATATTTCGTCGGCGCTTCGACCGGAGGACAGCAGGCGCTCCAGGAGGCGCAGCGTTATCCGGACGACTACGACGGCATCGTCGCCAATGTCCCGGCCCACTGCCGGACGCCGCTGCATGCGTATTTTCTCTGGAACTGGCAGCTGGTCCGGCGGCACCCGCTGACCCCGGAGCAGGACCGGAGCATCATGCGTTCCGGCATCGAATACATGGCGCAGCGCGAAATCTCGCAGCTGGCCGGCAAAGCCGTCTCCGATCCCCGCGTCACGCCGGAGGAGATCGAGGGCGTGATCGCCCTGGCCATGAAAAACGACCCTTCGCTGACCCCGGAACACGCCGGGATGCTGCGGAAAATCTTCAACGGTCCGGTCAACTCCGCCGGCGAACGCATCTTCAACGGCGTCCCGGTCGGCAGCTCCATTCTCGCCGCAACCGGACACCTCTATTTGTTCCGCTGGGCATTCGGCCTCGAACAGGAGCTCGCGGAGCTCAACTTCGATGCGGATATGGACGCCTACACGAAAAAGCTCGGCCCCGTGCTGAACGCCGAAAATCCGGATCTCTCCGCATTCGCCCGGCGGGGCGGCAGGCTGGTCATGTTCTCCGGCACGGCGGATTCGATCGTCCCGTACCACGCGACGCTCGACTATTACGAGCGCTGCGCCGCCGAAGCCGGGTCGCCGGAAAAGCTGCAGGAGTTCTTCGTCTATTACCTGGTGCCCGGCATGGAGCACGGAATCAACGGCGTGACGGACCCGTTTTCGCTGCTGGTCAACTGGTGCGAAAAAGGCGTCCGCCCCGGCGAAATCCGCCTGAAGCGGCAGTATGGCGAAGAGACGGTCGATATCCCGCTCTACCCGTACCCGCAGAAAACCGGGTACACCCCCGAACGCGGCTTCTTCCCGGAGCCGGCGCTCCGCGGCGCCGCCCCCGTCGCCCCGCGCTACCGGCCGGAAGCCGCCGAATGACGCCCCCTGGCGCGGAAAACACGAAAAAAATACGATAAAAATCGAGCAAAAGGGAGAGCATGCGGCGTAAAGCGGGCTATATTATCCGGTAAAGCAAGATCATCGGAGGGGAACATGAGAATCCTGATCATCGAAGACGATGCCAAAACCGCCGATTTCATATCCCGCGGATTGAATGAAGCCGGATTCCGGGCCTGTTGCGCCGCGGACGGGCTGGACGGGCTTTTCAAGGCCAAAAGCGAGCCGTTCGATGCCGCCGTGGTCGATATCATGCTGCCGAAACTCGACGGCCTCACCGTCATCGAAGAGATCCGGGCCGCCAGGCTGCGGCTGCCGATCATCGTCCTCAGCGCGCGCGATTCGGTCGAGAGCAAGATCAAAGGGCTCGAGAAAGGCGGCGACGACTATCTGGCGAAGCCGTTTTCGTTCTCCGAGCTGCTCGCCCGAATCCAGGCGCTGATCCGCCGCGCCACCGCCACGAGCGAACCGACCGAGCTTACCGTCCGCGACCTTTCACTGGACCTGATCCGACGGAAAGTCACCCGGCGGAACGTGCCGATCGAGCTTCAGCCGCTCGAATTCCAGCTGCTCGAATACCTCATGCGCAACACCGGGCGGGTCGTCTCCAAAACCACCATTCTCGAGCATGTCTGGGAATATAACTTCGACACGCAGACCAACATCGTCGAAGCGGGCATATTCCGGCTCCGCGAGAAAATCGACAAGCCATTCGACGACAAGATGATCCGTACCGTGCGGGGCTTCGGATATGTTCTGGAGTAAAACCGGCTTCCTCTCCACGGTGAAGTGCCGGATCGCCGTCGGCTATGCGCTGCTTTTCGCGCTCTCCTTCGGCGTCGTCTTTACGACGGTCTACTTTTACTGGCGGCTCAGCCACCTCGAAACGATGGACCGGAAGCTCTCGGTCTTCCTCAACGAGTTCGCCTACGAATACCTGACCGGCCGGGAGTTCGACACCACTTTCGGAGCCGTTCCCTTCAAGCGCGTGCCGGAGGCGGCACTCCGGATCATCGAACGAAAAATCGACGGTTTTTCGCCGCTCTCCGCCTTCCGGAACGTCGGCGACGAACAGCAATTCACCCTGCTCGGCACACAGGGCGGCCGCCTCTGCCGGCTTCGGCTCAATCTGGCGGACGAATCGTTCGAAGCCGAGATCATGAAGCACGCCGGACATGCCGGTTTCCTGCAAAAAGAGTTCAACAGCGAAACCTACGGAGAAGGACGGGGCCAGACCTTTTTTCTGCTGCTTTCCCCCGAACGCGAGGTGCTGGCCAGTTCCCCGTTCGCACCGCAGCTGCTCGCTTTTCTCAGGGAATTCGATTACCGCCCCGGGCAGGAATCCGTCCAATATACGATCATACGTCCCGGCCGGCACAATCTCCGGCTGGCATACCAGCGGCAGTATGACGGCACGATTCTCGCGATCGGCGGCAGCCTCCACGCGATGGACGAGTCACTGGACCGGCTCATCGCCATTTTCTGCATCACCGGAATCCCGATCCTGCTGATCGGCGCGCTGGTGGGATGGCTGCTCGCCCGGCGGTTCGTCTCCGGCATCGACCGGGTCTGCCGCGCCGCGGACGTAATCGCCGCCGGCGACTACTCCCTGCGCGTCCACTCCGCCGGGGAAGGCAGCGAAATCGACCACCTGATCCGCACCTTCAACCGGATGGTCGGCAATACGGAGACGCTCATGAACGAGCAGCGGAACATCTCCGACAATATCGCCCACGACCTGCGGACCCCGCTGACCCGCATCCTCGGGCGCGCCGAACTCGCCGCCTCCGGCCGGCAGGAGCTCGAAATCTACCAGAACACAGTCGCAGACATCGGCGAAGAGTGCTACCGGATGCTGAATCTGATCAATATGATGCTGGAAATCTCCCGGACGGAATCCGGCGCAGTCGAAATCACCCGCAGCCGTTTCGATTTCCGCGCCATGCTGCGGCGTTCCGCAGAGCTGTTTTCGATGCCGGCCGAACAGAAACATCAGAAACTGACGCTCCGCCTGCCGGAAACGCCGGTCCTGGTCTGCTGTGACCAGCAGAAACTTCAGCAGGTCGCCGCCAACCTCCTCGACAATGCAATCAAATTCACTCCCGAGGGCGGCGCCGTCGATGTCGAACTGAGCGTCTGCGACGGCGAAATCCGCTTCTCCGTCGCGGATACCGGCTGCGGCATCCGCGAGGAGGAGCGCCCGGAAATCTTCAAGCGGTTCTACCGGGCGGACAACAGCCGTTCGCTGCCCGGCAACGGGCTCGGCCTGAGTCTCGTCTCGGCCATCGTCACGGCTGCCGGCGGCAGCATCACCGTCGAAGCCGTCCTTCCGCGGGGCAGCCGGTTCACCGTCCGCCTCCCCGGCCTTCTCGCCAAATAAAAACGGGGGAGGCGTTTCGCCTCCCCCTCCCCCTGCCCGGCGGCTGCCGGAAATCAGCGGCGGCTGCGGCCGCGGCTGCCGCTCGAAGAACGGCGGAAGGAACTGCCGCCGGACGAGCGCCGCCCGGCCTGCTTTGCGGGCTTCGCGCCCGGAACCGGCTCCGGCATCCGGAGCATTTCATCGGTCGGCTGTTCACTCGGGAACTGGACGCCGAGCAGCTTTTCGATATCCGGCAGGAAATACGCGCCGTATTCGCAGAGGAAGCTGATCGATTTGCCGGTATGCCCGGCGCGGCCGGTACGGCCGATGCGGTGGACGTAATCCTCGGCGCGCTCCGGCAAATCGTAGTTGATGACCAGCGAAACGTTGTCGACATGGATGCCGCGCGCGGCGACGTCGGTCGCAATGACGATCTTTTCGGTTCCGGCCCGGAATTTCTCGAGGATTTTGATCCGCTTGTCCTGCGGAATGTCGCCGGACAGCACCGGGACGTCGTAGCCGAAACGGGCGAGGTCGTACTGCAGCCGCAGGTTCACATCCTTGCGGTTGCCGAAGATAATGATCCGCTCATACGGTTCGGTGCGGAGAATGTGCAGCAGGAGCGCGAGTTTCTCGTCGCGCAGCACGGAGAAAAACGTCTGCTCGATGTTCTCGCTGACCATGTTCTCCGGCTCGCTCTCGAAAACGACCGGATCGGCCAGCCAGTCCGAAGTGAACCGCAGAATGTGATCCTCGAGCGTCGCCGAGAACAGGAGCGTCTGGCGTTCTCCCTTCTTCGGCAGCTGCGCCACGATCCGCTTCACGTCCGGAATAAACCCCATGTCGAGCATGCGGTCCGCCTCGTCGATGACCAGAACCTCGACCTTCGAAAGATCGAGGTCTCCGCCGCGCGAATAATCGATGATGCGCCCCGGGGTGCCGATGACGAGATCGACCGGCTGCCGCAGGGAACGGCGCTGCTTCTCATGGTCCATGCCGCCGAATACGACGACGCTGGTCAGCCCTGTGAAGACGCCGAGCGCTTCGGCATCCTTATGGATCTGCATCGCAAGTTCGCGGGTCGGCGCCAGTACGAGGGAACGCGGCCGGCCCGGCTTGCGGTCACCCTCCAGCGGATTGTTCAGGAAGCGCGTGAAAGTCGCCAGCAGGAACGCGGCCGTCTTGCCGGTTCCGGTCTGCGCCTTGCCGGCCAGGTCGCGCCGCTCAAGCAGCGCCGGAAGCGCCAGTGCCTGAATCGGGGTGCAATATTCGAATCCGGCGTTCTGCACGCCGTACTGGACCTCTTCATGCAGCGGCAGATCGAGAAACCGCACCTTGCCCTCCGCCGGCGGAACCTCTTTGAGCGCGGCGGGATGCTCCGGCTTCGGGGCCTTCGGCGCATCCGGGGTCTCGACCTGAACCGGACGTTCGGAACGTTCGCGCTTCGGGCCGCGCTCGCGTTTCGGGCGGGAGGACGCTGCGACGCGCCCCTCTCCGTCGCGGGACCGTTCCCGCGTTTTTTCCCCCTGCTTCTCCCGCGCCCTGCGGGACGGCTGTTCCCTGGCGGCGCGCGGCTTCTTCTTCTCCTCCGGCTTTTTCGCGGCCGGTTCGATTTTCACGACGACCTTATGCTGCTCATCGACTCCGAGCAGGACTTTCAGGGCTTTCTTCAGTTTCTTCAGCATGTTACACTTCTTTCCTCCGGGTGCTTGCGAATGGTTGGCGCACCTCACAGATTTTTAACGACTTCTTTCAGATATGCGGCGAACGCTTCGCGGAATTCGGGACGCCGCAGCCCGAATTCGACGGTTCCGGTCAGGAACCCGAGTTTATTGCCGAGATCGTAGCGTTTTCCGGCGATGACCCGCCCGTACATTGCACGGCGCGAGAGCAGAAGGCGCATCGCGTCGGTCAGCTGGATCTCGTTGCCTTTGCCGCGCGGCGTCCTTTCCAGCGCCGCCATGATATCCGGCGTGAAGATGTAGCGGGAGGCGATGACCAGATTGCTCGGCGCCTCCTCCGGAGCGGGCTTCTCGACCCACCCGTTGACTTTGTAAAGCCCCTCGCCGATACATTCGCCGTCCACCACGCCGTAGCGGCTCACCCGCTCCATCGGGACCGTCTCGAGCGCGGTGACCGGAGACTCGAACGTTTCGAAGGCCGCGACAAGCTGGCCGGTGACCGTCGTCTCCGTCGCCGAATCAAGCACGGTATCGCCGAGCAGCACCGCGAACGGCTCGTTCCCGACGAACGACTTCGCGCAGCGCACGGCGTCGCCGAGCCCGTTCAGCTCCTGCTGGTGGATGTAGTGAATATCGGCAAGGCGGCTGATGGAGCGGAGCTCTTCGAGGAGCTCCTGCTTCTTCGTGGCCTCGAGCCGGCTTTCAAGCTCGAAGGCGCGGTTGAAATGATCCTGAATCGCATTTTTCCCATTGCTGGTGATGATCAGGATCTGGTCGATTCCGGCGGCCGCCGCCTCTTCGACGACATACTGAATCACCGGTTTGTCGACAAGCGGAATCAGCTCTTTCGGCACGGCCTTGGTGAACGGGAGGAAGCGCGTGCCGAATCCGGCGGCGGGAATGACGGCCTTGCGAATCTTCTTCATCGCGCGCACCCCGTTCCGACGATCTCCGGCTTGATCACGTTGATCCCTTCCGTTTTCAGGACCCGGACAAGCTCGCAGTACATCTTCTCGTTCTCGTAGGTTCCGATGATCGCGCCGCCGGAACCGGTGAATTTCGCCGAGGCGCCGACCGAGCGGGCGAGCTCGACCATCTGCCGGTTCTTGGAGCTGACCGCGTTCGGGCAGACTTCGCAGCGGAGATCGAAATTGCGGTTCAGCAGCTCCGGGACAGCATTGAAATCCCGCCGCTCGAAAGCGGTCTTGACCCGGCAGGTCAGCTGCGCCCACTCCTCCATGGCGGCCACCACCTGAGGGACGCCGGATTCGTAGTCCTCGCGCAGGCGGCTGTGCAGCACCTCGGAGCCCTCCGCAAGATCCGTACGGTAAGCGACGTACAGATTCAGCCCGGCCGGAATTTCGATCGGCTCATACCGCCCGATGCCGTGCTCGCGCATGTACTCGCGGTCGAAGTCCATAAACACCGGCGTATTATAGGCCTGCGCGACACGATCCTGCAGCCCGGCCGGAATGCCGAGCTCGTCCCGTTCAGTGGAGAGCACGACGTTGGCCAGCACGGCCGGGGCGAGCTTCACATGATAGAACTCCATCATGGCCCGCATCGCGGCGGTGATGATCGCCGACGACCCCGCCAGCCCGAGCCGGTTCGGAATCGTGCTCGAATAGCGGATCGTGAAATTCTTCTTCTCGAGCCTGATCCCTTCGGCGTGACAGAACTCGTTGAACTTTTTGACCGCCGCCTTCAGCAGGCGGATTCCGCCGTAATAGCCGTACTGCTGCACATCGGCGCTGAGCGCATCCATGCACGAAAAAATATTATGATCGCGCTTTGAAGGCCACAGCTCGAGCTCGGGCGTCTCATACAGCTCCGCCTCCGCCTGGTAATTGCGAAACACAAAAGCAATCGTTTTGCCGTGATAACCGTCGGAAGGGTTCCCGATAAGCGCCGCGCGGGGAAACGCGATGGTTTTGATGATCATAATGAAATTTTCCGCAATCTGACTTTTTAATTTCCGCTTAATCCGGTAATATACCGTTCCCCGCCGACTTTTGCAAACCGTTTACCGCGTTTTCATCGAAATGCCGGAAAAATACCGTGCCGCATCTTGAAAAAGCGGACAGAATGCGATATATTTAATAAATAAGATTTATAAATAATCAATTGAGGTGTAGACATGATCAGGCTGGTGGCTGCGGACATGGACGGAACTCTGCTGAACAGCCGGGGGGAGATTCCCGCCGGATTCGGCGACGCCGTCCGCGCGCTTTCCGGGAACGGCGTCCGTTTCGCCGTCGCCAGCGGGCGCCAGTACGAGGGCGTGGTGAATTACTTCGACGGCCTGCGGGACGAAATCATCTTTCTCTGTGAAAACGGCGCCCGGGTGGTCTGGCGCGGGGAGGATATATTTCTCTCGGAGGTCCCGTTTCCGAAGCTCTCCGAACCGGCGGAGCTGATCCGGTCGATCCCGAACGCCTATCCGCTGATCTGCGGAACCGGAGCCGCCTGGATCGAAAGCGACGACGCCGTCCTGCTCGAAAACGCCTCCATTTATTATAAACGGCTCGAGATCGTTCCGGATGTCCTCGAGGCCGCGAAGCACGACCGGATCTGCAAGATCGCGGCCTTCGACGCCGACGGCGCGGAATCCAACAGCTACCCGCCGCTCCGCCGCTTCGAAGACCGATTCCGGGTCACGCTCTCCGCGAGATGCTGGGTGGACCTCATGAATCCCGGCGTCGACAAGGGGCTCGCCATGCGGAAGCTGCAGGAGTATTTCGGCTGTTCGCCGGAGGAGACGATGGCTTTCGGCGATTACCTGAACGACGTCCCCATGATGGAGTACAGCTTTTACAGTTACGCGATGGCGAACGCGCATCCGGATCTGAAGCTGCTCTGCCGGTACGAAACACTCTCCAACGACGAAAACGGCGTAATGACCGCCATGCGGGAACGTTTCCCGTTTCTTTGAACAGGTATCTCCATGACACATGACATGACAACCGGGAATCCGGCCAGACTGATTTTATTTTTCTCCGTGCCGCTGCTGATCGGCAACATCTTCCAGCAGCTGTACTTCATGGCCGACATGGCGATCGTCAGCCGGACGATCAGCCTTTCGGCCATGGCGGCGGTCGGCGCGACCGGCGCGCTGACCTTTCTGGTCTTCGGCTTCTTTTTCGGACTCACGAACGGCTTCGCGGTCATAACCGCCCAGCGGTTCGGCGCGAAGGATTACGACGGCGTGCGCCGTTCGGTCGCCGTCTCGACTCTGCTCGGCACAGCCGCGACCGGCCTCGGCATGCTGGTCTCGCTGCCGTTCATCGAACAGCTGCTGAGGCTCATGAATACGCCGGACGACATCCTGGCCGACTCGGTCGTCTACGTCGCGGCTCTCTGCTGGGGAACCGCCGCAACGGTCTTCTACAACCTGCTCTCCTGTTTCATCCGGGCGCTCGGGGACAGCTGGACGCCGCTGCTTTTCCTCGTGATCGCGACGTTCCTGAACATCGGGCTGGATTTGCTCTTCATCATCACCTTCGGCATGGGGATCGCCGGAGCGGCCTGGGCGACCGTGCTTGCGCAGGCGCTTTCGGCGCTGTTCTGCCTGCTTTACATCCGCAGGCGTTTCCCGTTGCTGTGTCCGCGCCGGGAGGACTGGCGGTTCGACGCCGGGTTCGCCTGGGAGCATCTGCGCGTCGCGCTGCCGATGGCCTTTCAGTTCTCGATCACGGCGATCGGCGTGCTGGTCATGCAGGAGGAGATCAACCGGTTCGGCACGGTGACCATCGCCGCCTTCACGGCCGGAGCCCGGATCGAACAGCTCGCCGTGCAGCCGATGTTCACGCTCGGCATCGCGATCGCAACCTTCGCGGCGCAGAACTACGGTGCCCGGCGGCTCGACCGGGTCCGCACCGGCGTGACGCAATGCACGCTGATCTCGGTCGCCTGGTGCATCGTCAGCGGCATTGCGCTGGCCCTCTTCAGCCGTCCGCTGGTCGGTATTTTCATCCCGGTCGACTCCGAGCCGGTGGCGACTGCCCAGGCGCAGAATTACATCTACATGACCGCCGCACTGTTCATCATTCTCGGGCAGCTTTTCATCTACCGCAATGTACTGCAGGGAATCGGACGCTCCTTCATGCCGATGATGGCCGGCGGCGCCGAACTCGTGGTGCGGATCGCCGCTTCGATCCTGCTGGCCCCGGTTTTCGGGTATCTCGGCGTATTCTGGGCAACGCCGCTGGCCTGGGTCGGCGCGACGGCGCTGCTGGCCGCGGCCTACTTCACCGTCAGCCGCCGGTTCGACTCCGGGACAGAGGCCGGAGAAGCGGAACGGCCGCGAAGCCGTCTCCGCGGCTTCCGGCGCGACCGCCTGAGACTTTACCTGCTTCGCCTGCGGTACCGGCTCGGACTGCTGCCGACCCGCGCCTTGAAACAGCCGGAAAAGTAGTACTGGTCCGAAAAGCGGAGCATCTCCGCAATTTCCTTGACCGATTTTCGAGAATAGGTCAGCAGCCGCTGCGCCGCTTCGATCCGCCGCCGCATCAGATATTCGTACGGCGGACACCCGAAGGCGAGCCGGAAGTGGCGGATCATATGAGCCGGAGAGTAACCGGCCGCCTCGCAGAACGGTTCAAGGCGGAACCGGCGGTCGATGCTGCCGTCCAGGGCTCTCTTGAGCCCGGCGATCTCCGGGCGGACGGATTCGGCCGCCTCGCGCAGCGTCCCGGCGCACGCCTCGGCGAATTCGTGGAAAATCACCGCGGCCCGCCGGTCGATGGCCGGACCGCCGTATCCAAGCTCCCGCATCTCCTCAAAGAACCGCCGCAGCTGCGGAACGCCCGGAACCGCATACACCCGGTCCAGCCGGTAGCCGCCGACCAGCAGGTCGGCCAGCGGACCGTCGACGATGAAAAACAGCTTGTGCCACGGCGCTTCCGGAACCGTCCAGTAACGGTGATTGCTGCGGCGGTGCAGGAAGTAGACCGAATCGGCGCCGCATTCGAAGCGCCGCCCGTCGCTCTCGAGCAGGCCGCGCCCCTGCACGACATATTCGACCGTGACATATTCATAATCGACGTGCTCAAACCGGCACGGCGCCTCACTCGCGATTCCCCACCCGGCATGGAGCAGCCGGAACGGGAAAGGCGGATCGGCTGTACTGTCGGAAAGTTCTGTTTTCAAGATTCCACATCCTTATTTCAAATAGCACATGAGTTTTTTACGAAAAATCGGCCTGGACGGTTGTATTCCCGTTTAAATTAACGCATAATACCGACAGATGCAAACCACAAACCGGGAGAGTGATCTTATGGAAACGCAAAAAATCGGAATCATCGGAACCGGCGGCCGCGGCGAACACGCGCGCCGCGCCCATCAGCCGGAAAACGGCTGGATCGTCGCCATGGGGGCCGACACGGGAGAAGAGGCGCGCCGGAAGTTTCAGGAGGCGTTTCCGGACGCCGCCGTGACCGGCGACTACCGGGAACTCCTGAACAATCCGGAAATCAGCGTGGTCTTCATCATGACGCCGGATTTCCTGCACGAGGAGATGGCGGTCGCCGCGCTCGAAGCGGGCAAGGCCGTCTACCTCGAAAAGCCGCTGGCGATCACGCTCGAGGGGTGCGACCGCATTCTCGAAACCGCAATGCGGACCGGCTCGAAGCTTTTCGTGGGCCACAACATGCGTTATTTTCCGGTGGTCCTGAAGATGAAGGAGATCATCGACTCCGGGCTGATCGGCGACGTTCAGTGCGGCTGGTGCCGCCACTTCATCAATTACGGCGGCGACGCCTACTTCCGCGACTGGCACTCCGAACAGAAGAATACGAACGGGCTGCTGCTGCAGAAGGGGGCGCACGACATCGACGTCATGCACTGGCTCATGGGGTCGCGCACGCGCCGCGTGGTCGGCATGGGAATGCTCTCGGTCTACGACCGCTGCAGCCGCAGGTCGCCGGACGAACCGGAGGCGGCAAACTGGTCCGACGACCGTTACCCGCCGCTCGAACAGGGCGGCTTCTCGCCGGTCATCGACGTCGAAGATCACAACATGGTCCTGATGCAGCTCGAAAACGGCGCGCAGGCAGTCTACGCGCAGTGCCACTATGCTCCGGATGCGGAGCGCAACTACACCTTCATCGGCACCCGGGGACGGGTGGAGAACATCGGCGACAGCGATGACTGCGAGGTGCATGTCTGGACGCGCCGCGGACCGCGTTCCACGCCGGATATCGTCTACCACCTGAAGCCGGCCTCCGGCTCGCACGGAGGTTCGGACCCGCTCATCATCGACAACTTTCTCGCTTTCGTGCGCCACGGGGCACCGACCAATGCGTCGCCGCTGGCGGCCCGCGACGCGGTCGCCGCGGGAGTGCTCGGCCACCAATCGATGCGGAACGGCAATATGCCGCAGGAGGTGCCGCCGCTCGCGCCGGAGCTCGAAGCCTACTTCCGCAACGGCCAGGTGAAATAGAAACCGGCGGGGCCCGAACAGGCGCGCAGACTGCCGGCTGACGCTGACGCGCCTTCAAAGCCCCCCATTGCCAGACAAAGTTCCAAACGGACTTAACGGGCAGAACGGACAGACCGCCATCAAATCTGATGCAGCCGCGTTTTGCCCGTACAGTCATTTCCGGTTTTGGCTGAACGCTTCCCGCAAAAGCTGTTCGCGGTCGGTCGGACAGAGCGCCCGCTCCTGTTCAGCGGGGTTGCGCGAGTGTTCGACGCTCCAGCCGCTCCATTCCCGGAACGCATGATAGGTCCACGCCCATTTCCGCTCCTCGAAAATCGAGATCATATCCGCCAGCAACCGGCGGCCCGTCCCCTCCGGCGCCCAGCGGATACAGCTGAACTCGCCGATAAAAATCCGAACGTCATGCTTCTTCTGCAGATCGATCACCGGCAGAAGTTCTTTCTCCAGCCGTGCCCGATCCCACATTTCCCCGTTGATCGTCCCCGGATATTCGATTCCGGCCGGACTGCCGTTCAACCCCTGAAACGCAACCTCGTACGGATAGTAGAAGTGGATGCTGTAAATCACATCACGGAACGGCAGCGGCCTGAAATTCGTCAGCGTATTCGGGATCGCCCACTGCTGGTTCTCGAACACGACCGGCATCTCCGGATCGATGTTCCGAATCGCCCGGACTGCATCGGACGCCAGCTCCCGCCACGGCCTGCACCCCTCCCCCGGCACGGCGGGAACCACCGGTTCGTTCATCAGATCGTAACCGATGATGTCCGGATTGCCGCGGTAACGCGCCGCGATCCGTTTCCAGGTTTCGATGAACTGTTTCTGAAAGGCCGCTTCGGTGAACATCCGGCAGGCCGCGCCTGGGTGGATGCGTCCACCCGGCGGCGTATGCAGATCGAGCACCACCCTGATCCCGTACTTCCGCAACAGCGGCAGCCGGGTGTCGAAGTGGGCAAGCGCCTCCCCGAGCCAGCGGTCATAGGCCGCCGCGTCGGCGGTGTCGGCCGGACTCTTCGGGAAATCCTGCCAGCGCAGCTGCCAGCGGACGAGATTCACATTCCAGTCGTTCAGCACGGCGATATCCTCTTCTCCGATCCGCTCGGAGACCATGACGCCGCGCAGCGGGCGGTCCCACGCCGCGATTCCGGCGGCGGAGACGGCAGCGGAACAGCCGGCAGCAAGCATAAGGCACAACAGTTTCAATATATTCCTCATTCCCCAGCAATCCTTTCGTTATTTATCCATGACCCAATACAAATTGAAGGTATTCCAGCCCCAGCCGTCACCGAACAGCTTCGCGGGGGAGAAGGTTTCGACATGCCCGTCCCAGAACGACAGATTGATCCTGGCATCGTGCCGGTAAGAAGCGGCGCGCCACTGCCCCTCTTCCGTCCACGGAAAGCAGAGCTTGAACTCGGAACGGTCGCACCGCACGACGCCCTCGGAATTGCCGCTGTCCATCGTATTGATCTTGCACGATGCACTGCGAAGTTTTGTGAGCTTCGAGGTCGAGAAGTTCGCATAGAGGCTCCCCCAGTAATCGCTGCCGGGGTAATAATGATTCTTGGCGTACCAGTTGCCGGTCCATTTGCTGTTGCTCAGAGGGACCGGCTTTGCCGGGCAGAGCAGTCCGGCCGGCATGTCGTGACGATCACCGCTCCAGACCGGCGGCTGCCCGAGCATCGTGAGCCACGCTTCGTTGTTGAACCAATACGAGCGGTCCGAGCCGCCGTAGTTGATCGGCGTCATGTAGTCGTCGAAACTCCCGGCATAAAGCAGATCGGCCGAAGCGTACATTTTCAGATTCCCGGTACACTGAGTTTTCCTGGCCGAGCTGCGCGCCTTGCCGAGCGCCGGCAGCAGCATTGAGGCCAGAATCGCAACGATTGCGATCACAATGAGAAGTTCGATCAGGGTGAAGCGGCGCGAATTCATTTCTTTTCCTCCGTATTGAGATTGTGCGGTTTGCAGGAGCGCGTGCTTTCACGGATCACCAGCGCATAATCGAGCCTGTGCCGGGCTTCGACCGGATATCCGTGCAGCAGCCGGACCAGAGCATTCACCGCGGCCTTGCCCATCTGGCGGGTCGGCTGGGCGATGACCGTAACCGGCGTATTCAGGAATTCAAGCTCGCCATTTTCCTCAAAGGAGATGATAGAAATATCCTCCGGCGTATCGATTCCGAGCCGGTGCAGGTCGCTGATCAGCTTCTGCGTCATCAGGCTGTTGGTTGAAAAAAGCGCGGTCGGACGCTCCGGCATCCGGCTCAGCTCCAGGGCGGCGAGAGTGGTGGAGTCCCCGATATGCCGGAACTCCCTGATCCAGATATCTTCGGGGCGACCGCCGAGTTCACGGATCGTTTCACGAAATCCGGTCAGCCGCTGCCGCTGGCCGATATCGAGCTGCGACATGCCGATGAAGCCGAAGCTCCGGTGGCCGAGACTCCAGAGATAGGTCGCCGCATCGCAGCCGGCGGAAAAGTCGTCCACGCAGATGTTGCAGCGCATCTCCGCCCCGTTCCGGTTGCCGATCGACACGACCGGGATACCGAATGAAGCAAGTTCGCGCGAAACGGCATACGAAATATCGAACTCCGGGATCAGCAGTCCCTTGAGCCGGTAGCTGCGCACGACATTACGGAAAAACACAGCGTTCATCTGCGAGTAGCAGCGCGTGATGAACTGGGTTGTGAAGCCTTCGACGGTCAGCGCCTCCAGAATCGCCGAAATCAGCGTGCTGTTGTAGCTTGTGTTCAGAAAATCCGAAAACGCGGCCATGACGATGCCGATGCTCTCCGGCGCCTGCAGCGATGCGGCGCTTTGCGCCTCCTCCCGGTCGATCTCCGAAGCGATGCGGCGCACCGATTCGACGGTCGAAGCACGGTGGCCGCTCTTCCCGTTCAGGATCCGCGACACGGTCGAAATACTGACATTCGCCCGTTCGGCCACTTCGCGGATTGTGGCATGGGAAAGAACCATATGCGATCCTCCTTCTCGTTTGCCATTAATTATGACAATTGGCGGAAGGAAATCCAAATATCTTTCCCAAAAGAAATCATATTTTTGAAAACAGAATCGGAAATACCAATGCAATCACATGCACACGAACAAATTACACTTTGGAAATTCATGGAAATCATTTGAGAATCCATGCAAATAAAAACGCGGTCCGGAGAGATTCGGCTCCGGACCGCGCCAATGCGGATTGCAAACGGGAATCAGCCGAGGATACCGCAGCGCTTCAGCGTGGCGGCGAGCTTTTCGCGGTGCTCGGGCGAAAGTTCGCAGAGCGGCAGGCGGTACTCCTCCGCCATGAGCCCGGCCATCGCCATCGCGGCCTTGATCGGAATCGGATTGGTTTCGACGAACTGGTCGCGGAAGAACGGATAATATTTGCGGTGATACGCATAAGCCTTTGCGAAATCACCCTCGAGCGCCGCCCTGACCATCGCGCTCATCTCGCCCGGAATCAGGTTCGAAGAGACGCTGATGATCCCCTTTGCGCCGACCGACATCATCGGCAGCGTCAGCGAATCGTCGCCGGAGAGCACGGTGATATCGCACAAGTCGAGAATCGCCGAAACCCGGTCCACGCTGCCGGCGGCCTCTTTGACCGCCATGATGACCGGATTCTTCGCAAGGCGCGCCACCGTCGCTTCGGCGATCGGCACCCCGCTGCGCCCCGGCACATTGTACAGAACGACCGGAAGGCCGACCTTGTCGGCGACCGTCGAAAAGTGACGGTAAAGCCCCTCCTGCGTCGGCTTGTTGTAATACGGCGTGACCTGGAGCGTCGCATCGGCGCCGACCGCCTTCGCCTCGGAGGTCAGGAACACCGCCTCCTCCGTCGAATTCGCTCCGGTACCGGCGATGACCTGACAGCGCCCCGCGGCAGTTTCGATCACCGTCTCGATCACCTTCAGGTGCTCCTGCGGGCTCAACGTCGGCGATTCCCCGGTGGTGCCGACCGGAACGATCCCGCTCACCCGGCCCGCGACCTGGAGTTCAACCAGCTTCTTCAGCGCCTCGTAGTCGACCTCTCCATTGCGGAACGGCGTCACAAGCGCGGTGTAAACTCCTTCGAACTTCATCATTTTATCTGCTCCGGAAAATTGTTTGAATCCCATG
The DNA here is from genome assembly GCF_009695545.1 of Victivallis lenta. NCBI lineage: Bacteria > Pseudomonadati > Lentisphaerota > Lentisphaeria > Victivallales > Victivallaceae > Victivallis > Victivallis lenta. Next base: position 16,247 of record NZ_VUNS01000013.1, read on the forward strand.
TTTTCATAAACCGACGGCGAACCCGTACATATAAAATAACGCATTGCGGGCCGAAAATCAATCTTATTTTCGGATTTGATTTGAAAATTCCCCCCTCGCCGGATAACTTATGAAGCAAAACAGGAGAAATACGTCCATGATCAAGCAAAGCGTTCCGTTCCTCGCCTGCCTGGCGCTGCTGGCCGGGTGCGTGAATTTCCAGTATGTCGGCGAAACGGAGTCCCCCTCCGGCAACGAGGTCTCCGTCTACACCGACGCGACCCGGATCGGCCGTTCCTACCGCGTCCTGGGGCAGGCGACCGCCTCGGGCGATTACCGCGACGTCAGCCGCGACCGGCTGCTCGCCAAACTCAAAAGCGAGGCGGAAAGCAAAGGAGCCGACGCCATTCTGATCACCGAACAGCAGGTCGTGTCGAAATCCGAATCGCGCAGTGTCGAACCACGCTTCAACACCGCCTACGATTACGACGGCGAAACCAGCAACTGGCGGCAGATCCAGCGCGACGTCGACCTGAACTACGGCCAGATCCGCGGCAGCCTGGAAGAGGTCAGGACCAACGCCAGCTACATCCGCATCCTCCGTGCCGAATTTCTCAAATACTCCGGCGGCGAACCGGAAAAACTCGAAGTCGTCGAGCCGGAAAAATAACCGTCTCCCGCCGGCCGCGTTCCGGGTCCCTGCCCTGCGCAGCACCCGGAATCCGGTTCATGGCAATCTCCGTGTTTCATAGTGAATCATATCCCGGGAAGGTTCATTCCCCGGGGGCGTGGACGCGCCCGTCGTCCTGCTCCTCGCCGGGGGCATCCTGCTGCGCCTTGAGGTGGCGGAACAGCCGCCTCAGGTCACGCACGCCGCCCCAGGTGAACCAGACCGTGGTGACAACTCCGTACAGCAGCCCCTGGCCGACCGTGATGTACTGCCACCACAGGAACCAGCCCTCGTTGCTCCAGCGCGTGAAGAACAGATTGACGACTGCGGCAAACAGGAATTCCGCGAATCCGAGCAGCGTCCATATCAGTACCGAACAGGCCAGAATCCGGTCGCCGCGCGTATATTCCGGCGTGATGCCGAGCAGCGTCCGCCAGCGCAGGAAACCGGGCTTCAACTCGGGCAGCGCATCCTGCGCCGCCCGATGTTCGAGATTGTACCTGCCGCGGTGGAGCATCCGGTCGAAATCGAACGGTCTGCGGCAGGTCAGCAGCGACACCGCGATATAAAGCAGGATCGACAGCACGGAGACGAAGAAGAACAGCTCCTGCCCGGAGATCGGAAAGCTGGTCGGCGACATCTTCCAGTTCAGAATCGGAACGGCGCGTCCGACGGCTTCGAGCGTTTTGCCGAAAGAGGCCAGAAGTTCCGGGACATGTTCATCCAGAAACGGATAGATCGGGCGTTCCCAGTATTTCTGCAGCAGAAAACCGCCGGCTCCGCCGATGCAGCCGAACACCATCGCGGTCCACGCCCCGGCGGCGGTGCCGCGTTTCCAGTAGAGTCCGCCGATGATCGCCGAACCGGCGCCGCCGAGGTAGATCGTCCCGGTGACCGCAAAGAACATCAGGATGTAGGTGACCTGCCCGAAATAGAAGCTGAACACCCACGCGAAGGCCGCCACCGCGAAGATCGAAATCCGCAGCAGCGCCAGATGCGCTCCGGGAGAAAGCGGCTTGCGGCGGAAGGGCAGGATCACGTCCTGCACGAGAATGCTGCCCCAGCTGTGCAGATAGGTGGTGTCGGTGCTGAGCATCAGGAACAGCGCCAGCGCGCAGAACACCCCGGTCACGCCGACCGGGAAGATGCTGCGCAGCGCCACCGGCACGGTCATCTGATTCCGGATGGTTTCGGTGGTCTGCGCGGAGTCGAACCGGATCTGCGACAGCTCGGCATTGACCGCCGCCGCCTGCGAAGCGAAATCGGCGTGGTTCATATAGACGTAGGCGCCGAACACCAGCAGCAGCAGCGCAACGGTCTGGAAGCCGTTGCGCCAGACGCCGAGCACGCCGCCCATCTTCTGCTCGTGGGGCGAGGCTCCGCAGGAGTTGTACCCCTGATTGCCCTGCCACGCCATGCGGCAGTAGATGGTGTAGAAGATTCCGATCAGCACGTAGAAGATGTTGAAGTCGGTCATCATGCCGGTGTCGAAGGGGTTTAGGAAGGAGTACCCCTCGGGCCGCGCGAGCATCACCTCCCTGAACTGCCTGAAGCTGAAGGTGTAGAGAATCACCCCCACCAGCAGCGCGTAGGCGAAGTAGCTGTAAATCCCCTGCAGGCAGTCGGTGATCATGGTGGTGAGCTGCCCGCCGGTCATCACGATGACGAGCGCCACGCCGAGAAAGAGCGCCATCAGCGTGCCGAAAGTGGAGAATTCGATTCCGAGGAGCCGGAACGTCTCCGGAAAGCCGCAGTAGTAGAGGAAGAACCGCCCGCCGATCGCCGGAAACAGCGCGTAATTGAGGATGCCGGACAGGAAGCTGAGCAGTCCGGCGAACACCCGGAAACTCCGGCTGTAACGCATTTCGAAGAACTGCGCCAGCGTCATCGCGCGGGTCTCCCGGTAGCGGTAGGTCACGAAACCGGTCATGGTCATCACGAGCCCGACCAGAATGCCGATCCCGCTCCAGAAGCCGATCGAGTTGCCGGTCCGGTAATACATCTCGAACATGCCCACCATCGTGATGAGCCCGAGTCCCGCCGAACCGTCGGCGACGCTCAGCAGATAGCGGCCGGCGCACCTCCCCGCCGACAGAAAGCCGGAGACGCTTTTGATATAGCTCCGGGCCCTGAAACCGACTCCCAGAATGACCAGCAGCGGAAGCGCAACCAGCAGCCAATCGACGAAATGCATGGGCATGATCAGATGAAATCCTTATTTATGTTCAATTCTTTCGGGAAACACCAGCTTGCCGTATGCTTCGCGGAGATGGAAGTCGGTTTTCGGCAGCGGACTGGTGGCGGAGTATTCGATCTCCGGCAGCGTCACGGAATAATTGTAGCGCGCCGCCATCGCGCGCCAGTTTCCCGAAGCGCCGAAAGGATCGCCGTACCGGGTCAGTTCCTCCAGCGGGATCGCGATTTCGGCCGTCCAGCCCCGGTCACGGTCGCTCCAGTCATTCAGCGTGCCGTCCACGCGGGCTCCGGCGCGAAGCCGGGTATGCTCCTGCATCGCGGTCAGGAAGATCTTCCGCCCGGCGCCGGGAAAGAACAGCATGGAGCGCCTCCCGTTCGGAGCGGCGTAAATCTCCCAGTAATGCGCTTTCCCCTCCGGCCAGAGGAAAAGCTCGAGCACGTCGCCGGTCTCGTACAGGTGCCGGTTGTCCCGCTCCTCCTCCTGGACGACATCGTCGTCGTCAAGCTCGGCCAGCACGTAGAGGAATCGGTCGTCGTACGCGAACCGGACCGTGCCGGGCTGACGACAGCCGGTGCCGCCATTGCGGTCGCGCGGCGGCAGCAGCGGATAAGGCTGCGCCCGGCTCCAGACCTCCTCCGCGGCGACGCCGTCCGGCGTGACCGGTTCCGCCGTCCACGCCGCCGCCAGCCGGGGAGGAGCGGACGGCGGAACCCCCCCGCACCCCGCGGCGGCCGCCAGCAGCACGATAAAAGAGTACAGCCGCAGTTTCATGCGTCACCGCCCCAGCCGGCCGATCAGTTCCGCCGCGCGGCGGCGGAAATTCCGGTAATCGTCTTCGCTGCGCGAATAGTCGTCCATGGTGCGGAACACCGAATCGAGTTTCAGCAGCTCCTCCGCTTCGGCGACCGCTTCCGGAGAACGCTTTTGCTTCTTCGCCTCGGCAACTGCGTTTTTCAGCAGGACCATGTATTCGTAATCCTCCATGCCGTCACAGATCACCTTGAGCCGGATGCTCGCCAGCGGCGACCCGTCCCCGGCCGGATACTGGAGCACACCGTCACCGTTCACGCCGTTGGCGTTGTTGACGAACGGATCATCCGGATTGAAGATCGCCGTCGCCCAGTAGAGGATGCCGTCGAACTTCTCCTTTGCGGTCACCCAGGCGACGGCGCGCCAGGCGGAGGCGTCGGTGTCGAGATGGTAGTTCGGCCACGGATACCACGGCCCGGAACAGGGATACTGCCACACTTCGCGGCCGGCGGCCTGCTCTTCGGCTTTGCGTTTCAAATTGGTCCAGTGCAGCGCCGGAACCCAGCAGTCGATATTGTCGACCAGCCGCGACGGGAAGTTCGCGTTCACGCCGGTCACGAGGATTTTCAGATCCGGCGCGTTTTCCCGGATGACGCCGGTCATCTTCCTCACCTTGTCGTTCAGGCCGTTGCCGGGCTCGTCGACCGGATAGGCGAAGGCGTGCTTCGCCATGCCGTTTTCCGCATAATGCCTGTTCACCGCGCGCCAGACCGCCGGCCATTCCGCCGGAACTTCGTGATCTTCGGTCATGAAGTGCCACAGGTACGGGCCGGTGCAGAAACCGGTGGCGCCGGCTTCGAGATATTTTTTATTCAAAGCGTCATAGACCTCCGCCTTCACTTCGCAGGAGCCGTCCGGCTGCATTTCGAAGCTCTGCCCCGACGTATCGACCACCCGCTTCGGCAGGAGAGCCGGGACCCCGAAAATGATCGGCGTCAGCCGGTGCTCGACCAGCATCATCGCATATCGGTCGACCAGCGCGGTGAATTTCGCAACGTCCATCGTCTCCTCGTCGGGAAAGAACCGCCGCCGCAACGAGGTTTCCCAGATCGAAAACGCGGTTTTCAAACTGTGCTTCTTCGGAATCGCAAACGGGTATACCTCCAGCTTCACGGCGACGGTTTCGGTTCTGCCGGAGCCGTCGGCCACCCGGATGGAACCGGTGTAGTTTCCGGGCGCCGCCTCCATCGGGACCTTCAGCGAAATCCAGAGCGGCCGGACCTCTCCGGGCTTCAGCGAGAGCTTGCCCGCCAGCGGGAACAGCGGGTCTGGGTAGTCGCCGGCGCCGCGCACGGTCGGGTAGCCGACCGGCAGCGCCGTCGCGCTGCCCTCCCGGCTGATCCGGAATGCTGCGGCGGGAATCACGCCGCCCTTCCCGCTGCGCAGTTCGGAAGCCTCCACCGTGATACCGTCGACCGCATCCCTGCCGGTAAACAGCACGAGCTGGAAGTTTTCGAATTCGTTGCGGGCGGCTTCGAGGGAAAATTCACGCCTGTCGCCGAAATACGGCAGGTCGGAGAAGATCCGCTCGAAACTGCCGGCGGCGGATATCCCGAGCCCCCGGGTCGCCATCTGTTTCTCCCGCAGCTCCCGGCGGGCCGGGGCCGGATCGGCGGGGAAGTTCCAGCGGTTGGCGAAAACCACCTCCGCCCCGTCCGTGAGCAGGAGTTCGAGCGTCCGGGTCCCGGCGGGAACGGCGGACTCAAACACGCCGTTCCGGTTCGGCACGGAGACGGCTTTCCCGCCGTCGACCGTCATACGCAGTTCCGCCGCCGGAGAAGCCGCAATCCGGAACTCCCGCTCGGAAAACTTCGTCATCCGGACGGGAATCGTCCCTTTTCCTCCAAGCTTCAGTTCCGGGAACTCCAGCGGTTTCTGGAACTGCCCGGGGATCGGCGCGAAGCCGGAGAACTCCGGCCCCCGCCCGTCCTCCTTCGCCGTCTGATTGTGGTTGAAGGAGCGGTGGCAGCTGATCTTCCAGCCCGGAGAACGGAAGATGCCGGTAAGGTCGTATCCGGCGGCAGGCAGCGCCGCCTCGACCATCCAGCTGCCGTCATTCACGGTCGCCTTGCACGCGGCGGCCACCGGCGGCAGGCGGTCCATGCCGCCGTACTCCTCATCGACGTAGTTCAAGCCGGCGGTTCCGCGCGAATAGAGCAGCCAGTGGTAGATATTCCGGTTGAACGGCGTCATGACGAAAATCTCGATGCAGTCGTCATAGGCGCCGCCCCGGTTCAGGATTTTCGTGTTGCCGTCCGAAGCGATCGCCGCGACGTACAGGTGATCCCGGTCGTATTTCAGAAAAACGCGGGTCTCCTCCTTCGCCCGCCCCTGTCCGTTCGCCAGCTGGAAGCCGGTGATTTCGAGCGCGTCGCGCCATTCGCCGGGCTCCACCCTGCCGTCGATCGCCGGCGGCTGCGCGGTCTCCGGCACGGTCAGCACCGGGGTTCCCGCCGAAGCGGCCAGCGCGGCGAGCCCCGCCAGTCCGCAAATCATTTTCCTGCATGCAGTCATGTGAATTCTTCTCCTGTCGATTCAGTTACTCAGCGCTTCGCCGATTTCGTTACGGAGCTCCAGCCAGAGCCCGGGCCGGTCGTAGACCGGAAAAAATGCTTCGCCGTCGAGGAAGGTGTGAAACGACCCCTCCTTCGGGGATTTCAGCGTCACCGCTCCGGCCGGATCGTACTTGCGTTCCGGAATCAGCGCCTCCAGTTTCCTGCGGATCGCGGCGAAGGCGTCCGGACGGCGCTCTTTGAGCATCAGCAGCATGGTCCAGTCCTCCATCCCGTCCGCCAGCGTCTTGAGCCGGACGGTCGGCACCGGGCGCCCGGCGCCGTCCGCATGGATGTAAGTGCCTTCGCCGGCCGCAAAGGAGTTGGGCTCGTCGGCGGGCGCGTTCCGATAGGTGTTGAAGTTGGCGGCCCAGTGCAGGAAGCCGTCGTAGTCGAACCGCGCCGCGCCGACCGCCAGCATCCGGATGCCGCAGGGAGGGGTATCCGCGTGCAGATTCGGATTCGGATAGTTCGGCCCGGTGCAGACGTAAGTCCAGACCGGACGGCCGGCCGCGCGCTCCTGTTTCTGCCGCTCCCGGTTGGTCCAGTGCAGGATCGGCACCCAGATGTCCACGCCGCGAATCGACGGATCGGGGTAGTTCGCCCCGCCGCTGGTCAGCAGCAGCGGCAGCCTCGGCGCGGCCTGTTTCAGCATGGAGCTCACGCGGTTGATGAATTCGACGTTGTCTTCCGGCTCGTCGATCGGATAGGCAACCGCGTCGTCGAGATAGCCCCGGTGTTCGGCATGGTCCTGAATGAAGCTCCAGATCTTTTCCGGCTGCGTCGCTTCGATGTTGGTCCACCAGTCGCCGCCGCCGAGTCTGGTGGAGTCGAAATTGTAATGCGGCCCGACCGCGACTTTGGAGAGTCCCATCTTCCGGTATTTTTCGATCAGCCGGTCGAAGGCCGCCATATTCGCAACGACTTTGCCGTTTTCGACCCGGTAGTCGGGATAGACCGCCTTGCGCACCCACGGCGCGACCAGCCCGGCGTGAGCCAGCACCACCGGATTCAGCCGGTGTTCCAGCAGCATGGTGCAGTATCGGTCGAGCAGGTCGATGAAACCTTCCGCGTCACCCTCCTTCACGAAGGTCTGCAAATCGCGCTCCCACACATTGACCAGGGTCGGAACGATGTTGCGCCGCGGCAGTTCGAAGTTCCAGACCTTCACCTCGACCGGCAGCTCCAGCGGCGCACTGCCGGTTGCGGCGATGGAGATCACACCGCGATAGACGCCGCCCGGCGTTCCGGCGGGGACGAAGAGCTCCAGCCACAGCGGCGCCAATGCGTCGCCGGGGATATCGAACGAACCGGCTTCGATCAGCTTGTCGGGAATCCGTTCCAGCGGATACATGAACGGGCTCGGTTTCGGCAGCCGGGCATACTCGATCCGGCTGATTCTGAACGTGAACGGCACGGCTTTCCCGGATTCGTCGGCCAGGGTTTCCGGGAGCTTCACCGCAACGCCGGTGAGATTGTTCCCGCCGTACGGGAGAATCAGCAGCTGGCGGTTCTCCCGCTCGTTGGCGGCGGCGCTGAACGTCACAGCCTCCCCGACCTTTCCGGTGAAAAGCTCGTCCGGCAAAAGCCGTTCCAGCGGGGAAACCTGTGCGACGGAAAACGGAAGCTGCTCCGCGCCGGCTCCGAAGCGGCGTCCCATCTCAGCCCGGCGCGCCTTCTCCAGCTCCGGCTTCGACCGGACCCCGGCGGCTTCGAGCAGCTGTTGCCGCCGCCGCTCCGCCACCTCCGGGAAAGCGTGCCGCGCGACCGGAAGCAGCCTGAAATCGTCCAGCAGCCCGCGGAAGAAGCCGAAGCTCCTGCCATCCGCTTCGTAGAGCCTGCCGCCGATCCGCCAGGGCACGCCGGAGAAGCGCAGCTCGCCGGGCGCGCCGTCCGTTTCCGCCCGTCCGGCCGGCCTGCCGTCGACATAAGCCGCCAGCCCCGTCCGGTCGTAGACCAGCGCGAAATGGTGCCACTCCCCGGGCTTGAGCCGCTGCGGATTCGCGCAGCCGTTGTAGATCTGCCGGCCGTCGGCGGTGTGAACTTCGAACCAGAAGAAGCCGGGCGTGCCGTTGAAGGTCACGTCACGCCGCGGAGAACGCACGATCGGCAGCACCGTGCAGCCCTCCTCCGGCCGGACCCAGAAAGAGAGCGTCATCTCCCGGCGCGGCCGGTTGTCGCCGGTCAGGGCCAGTTCGAGGAAATCCGTCTTTCCGTCAAACCGGAGCGCATTCCCGGTGATTCCGGCTTTTTCCGCCACCGTGACGGAACCGGTCAGGACCGTTTTCCCGTCCTCGCTGCGCAGCGGCTCGGGCCCGTCGAAGCTCCACTCCATGCCGGAGGCGGCCAGCGCCAGCACGGCGGCCAGCGCCGACAGCGTTTTTTTCATCGTATTCATCGCGGAGGACATTCCTACAGGTTGCAGAATTCGGAGAAGTTGATCTTCAGCAGATCCGGATTCGTCGCCGCCGGATTGAACTCCTCGCGGGTGTACGACGCGACGTGCCCGTCGATGAACGAAAGATTGATCCGGTTGCCGTGCTTGTAGGAGGCGTAGGGAGGCATTTCGCTCTGCACGGCGCCCCAGCGCCAGAAGTAATGGCCGAGATAGTGGTCTTTGCCGCCCTCTTCGCAGGCGGTTTTCTCCATCATCATCCCGGCCGCCGACGGCTTCCGGAAGCCGGAGAGCTTCGCCGTGCCGTCCGACGGCGAATCCGACCAGGCGAGCGCGAAGGTCAGCGGATAGCTCTCATTGCCGTTCCAGGTCCATTCGCGCGGCGGGTCGTTCGGGCAGCTGTAGGCCCCGTCCCAGCGGGACGGCGAGTTGCCGTACTCGCTGAGCGTGTCGCTCCAGGTCGTCGTGTTGCTGACGGCCTTCGGCCCCTGGCCGTTGTGGTCGCCGCAGTACTGGATGACCGAAAGCGCAAGCTGCTTGAGCTTGTTTGTGCAGGAGATGGCGCGCGCCCGCTCCCGGGCCTGGTTCAGCGCCGGCAGCAGCATGCCGGCCAGAACCGCGATGATCGCAATGACGACCAGCAACTCAATCAATGTAAAACGGCGGCGGCTTCCGGCTGAAGCTGCGTTCCGGCGGAAATAAAGTCTTTTCATTGTCGATTCTCCTTGCTGTTTATTACGGGGTGTTTTCAAGGGTTCATCCGGACACAGCCGGTCTTTTGAGTGCGTGACACGGGAATGCCGTCGATGGGGACGGCCGGAAAAAATGCGGAAAAAAATCGTTTTTTACTGTCTTAAACCGCCCGGAGTTCGCGGCAGCTTTCGCCGTATACGAAGTGTCCGCGCAGCAGCTGCTGCCGCGGCGCCTCGGGCCGGCGGGCGATTTCGCGGAGCAGCTGTTCGGTCGCCGCCGCGACGACCTCGCGGGTCGGCTCCGAAACATAGGTGATCTCCTGGGAGAAGTTGGTCAGGGTGTCCGGCAGGTCGTAACAGATCAGGCTGAAGTCGCGCGGCACGGACTTATTCACGAACAGCACCTTGCGCATGAAGCGCGGCACGTAGACGCTGTTCACGGCGAAATAGGCGCTCGGACAGCCGGAGGAACTCAGAATCTCCACCACATCGTTGGCGAGGTCCGGCTTGAAAACGTCGTAGACGATGGTGTAGCGCGGGTCGTAGGCCAGGCCGTTCGCTTTCAGCGCGTCGAAGTAGCCGGCAAGCCGGGAGGACGGCGCAGCTTCGCTGTCGTTGGAGGCGCGGATGAGGCCGATCGAACGGTGCCCGCACTCGATCAGGTACTCCACCGCGGCGCGGCAGTCGTGGTAGCAGTCGTAACCGATGAAGGAGGTCTCTCCGTCGCCGAGCTGACGGTCGAACTGGACCACCGGCTTGACCCGGTGGATTCTGCGCAGCATCTCCAGCGCCTCCGGGGTATCGAACAGCGGGTACAGCGGCATATAGAGCAATCCGCAGCACTCATCGTCATGCAGCACCGCTTCGAGCTCCGCCAGCTCCGAGCGCGGGTCGAGCTCGAAGGACTCCACCTTGAGCTCGACCCCGCGCGCCTTGCAGAACCGGTGGCAGGTGGTGATCACCGCGACGAAAAGCGGCTCCTGCTCACCCGGCAGCAGCAGGGTGATGCGCAGCTTCCTGGCGGAGGCGCCGCCCTTGGTGCAGTAGATCCCTCTTTTCGGCTCGCGCCGGATCATGCCGTCTTTGCCGAGCAGATCCAGCGCGGAGAGCAGCGTGGCGAGGCTGACCTGATAAGTTTCGCAAAGCTCTTTGACCGGCGGCAGCTTTTCGCCGTCGGCGCATACATCGACCATCTGTTTCAAACGCCGGTAAACCGCCAGATATTTCGGAGCGCCCGCCATGATTCAAGACCTTTCTGTTTTCATCGTCCGCAACATTTGTTTCAATATAAATTATGCTACATCGAAGCAGAAAAAGCAACAGCAATTCGGAATATTTTTCAAAAATCTTTCATCTGAGCATGAAAGTGACCTGAAACACGGAGGGATATTCTATTTCGAAATAGATTATAACTGGAATAAATTCTGCTTCGGCCGGGAGCGGCGGCAGCTCCCCGGCCGGAACGTGCAGGCAGTTCCCTTCCGATTTTTTGGGCCACGACAAAGCCCAAAAAAGAGAGAAAATAATACCCCGCCGCTATTGGATATGATTCGGCTTTGTGGTATAATATTCAGCAAAACCAAAACAACATAAAAAACAGACTTTTGGGCTATGACAAGTTCAGCACAGGAAATCTACACGATACTGGTCCGCAGGATCATCCGGGATCATTACCCGCGTGAGAAGGCGCTGCCGAGCGAGCGCGACATCGCCGACGAATTCGAGACGAGCCGCACCGTCATCCGCGGAGTCCTGAAGCGGCTGGAGTCGGAAAAGTACGTCGAAATGGTCTCGCCGCGCAAACGGCGCATCTCCTCCGCCCAGCCGGCTTCGGTCTTCGACCCCGGCTCGAAACTGGTCGGCATCATCGGAGCAAACAACTCGCTTGCCGGGCCGGACGGGGAACTGTTCATCAGCCAGCGGCGAATCCGCGGGCTCTTCCGGCAGCTTGACGACTCCGGGCTTTCGTCGCTGAACCTCTCCGCCTCCTGGCCTCCCGCCATGATGCTTGAGCTGCTGAGCGCCTCGAAAATCCGGGGGCTGATCTACGTTGACGAATACCACGTCCTGCCGCCGGAGACGGAAATGTTCATCTACCGGACACTGAACGGACGGCTGCCGATCTCCACCTTCGGCGATACCGAACGCCTCGAACACGGCGCCGTCGGCGGCATCGAGCGCAGCAGTTCCGACCACCGGGCCGGGGCGAAGCTGCTGGTGCAGTTTCTGGCGGAACGCGGCTGCCGGAAGGTTCTCTGGTATTTTCCGGCGCGGAACCATCCGCGGCTGGTCTGGCAGGCCGAGCGGCAGGCCGGCTGCGAGGAGGCGGCGCGTGAAGCGAAGATCGAGCTCCTGCCGCTCGATACGCCGCTGCCGATTACAAACGAGGTCGGTTCGGCCGAAAACTTCCGGCGCTGCGCCCGGATGACCGCCGAAGCACTCGCGCCGCACGTGAAGAGCGCCGTTCCCGTCGAGGCGATCCTTGTAGACAGCGATGTCGCGGTTCCCTACTTTCAGCGCGCCCTGCGGGAGCTCGGCGCAACTCCGGGCGAGATCCCGGTGCTCGGCTACGACAACTATTACGCGACGACCCGGCCCTACCGCTGGGAACCCACGCCGCCGGCGGCGACCGTCGACAAAAACGACCTCGAAATCGGCCGCGAAGCCGTCGGACTGCTCCGGAAGAGGCTTGAAAGCGACGATATCTTCTCACGGCCGTTCCGGAGCGTCATCCGGCCCCGGCTGGTGATTCCGCAATAACCCATTCCCCCTGCAACCATAGGACGGACCATGAAAAAACACCTGCTTGCCGCAATTTTCGCCCCTCTGCTCGGTATCTGCGGAGGCGCGGAACCCGACTTCCACGCGGGCGTCTGCACACATTTCGCACAGAACAAGGGCGATGCCGCGGCGAATCTCGACCTCGTCGCCCAAGCCGGAATCACCTCCATCCGCGATGAGGTTTCATGGGCGATGACGGAACGGAAGAAGGGCGAACTGAAAGTGCCCGGCTTCTTTGCGGACTATCTCGAAGAGGCGGCACGGCGCGATATCCGGCCGCTGGTGATCCTGAATTACGGCAACCGCTTCTATGACAAGGGGAACTATCCGGTCACACCAGAGTCGATCGAAGGATATAAGCGCTACTGCGGGGAGATTGTCCGCTTTTCGGGCGGCCGGGTGCGGCTCTTCCAGCTCTGGAATGAGTGGGACGGCGGCTGCGGAATGAGTTCGCTCGGCTTCGGGCGCGGCAAAGCGGCCGGATACGTGAAAATGCTCAAAGAGGTCTATCCGCAACTGAAGAAGATCGCGCCCGAAGCGACCTTCATCGCCGGTTCCGTCTGCACCGGGGAGACCTTTTTCGAAGAGCTGCTGAAGCTCGGCATGCTCGATTTCTGCGACGCGGTCAGCTTCCACGCCTACAACTACAACACGGGCGACAGCACGGCCGAAGCGTGGTTCGCGCGGATGCAGAAGCTCGGCGCACTGATCCGCCGCTACAACCGCGGCGCGGACAAGCCGCTCTACATCACCGAAATCGGCTGGCCGAACCACACGACCGAGACCGGCAGCACGGAGTGGGAGTCGGCGGTCAAGCTCGCCCGGCTCTATCTGTACGCACGGCAGCTCCCGTTCATCAAAGGAGTCTGGTACTACGATTTCCAGGACGACGGCTGGAAGCACGGCCACCACGAAAACAATTTCGGGCTGGTACGCCCCGACCTGACGCCGAAAACGTCCTACTTCGCCCTGAAATCCCTCGCCCGCCGGCTCTCGTTCGGCAAACCGACCGGCAGCGAAGAGTTCGACGGCGGCAGTCTGTTCCGGTTCGAGGGGGAGGAAGGGCCCTTCTGGGCGGTCGTCAACCGTTCGGAGGATCACGATCTGCAACTGGTTTTCGAAAGCGGCGATCCCTCTCTCCCGCTCACCGTCGAGGTCGTCGGCTCCGCGCCGGTCACCCGCCCGTGGGGGTATCGGGATTGGCCGAACCGGGAGCGGAACGTGAATCCGAACCGGATCGCCGTCACCGTCGGCGAAATGCCGGTTCTCCTCTCGGGCAACCTCGACCGGGTCAGAATCGCGGCGATCCGGAAACATCCCTTCCCGCGCAGCAGCCGGCCGGGCAAAATCCGGCTGCAGCTGCCGCGCTCCTGCGCCGAAGCAGTGCCCCAAGGCGAAAAAACCGTTCCGACCGCGTTCCGCGATTACCGGAAACTCGCCGGAACGGCGCACGGCGGCGCAGCCGATCTCGCCGCGACCTTCGAAAGCTCCTACGACCGGGAGAACCTCCGGCTGACCGTCACGGTGACCGACGACGTGTTTCACCAGCCCGAAAGCAATATTGCGAACGCCTGGCGCGGCGACGGCATCCAGCTGGCCTTCCGAACCTTCCGGAAAAACGGCGGTTCGTCCCGCACCGAGCTGGATGCGGCGCTGATCGGCGGAAAGGCAGCCCTCTTTCTCCGCGAAGCGCAGGGCGACCGGAGCAAAACGCCGGAGTGCGCCATCGAACGGCAGGGGAACCGGACGGTCTACCGGTTCCGAATCCCGGCCCGGCTGCTCGGCGCCGAGGCTTTCGAACCCGGAGGCATGCTCACCTGCGCCTTCCTGGTCAACGACAACGACGGCGCCGGACGCAAAGGCTTCCTCACATGGGGCGACGGCATCGGAATCACCAAAAATCCGGACCGCTACAATCTCCTGATTTTCAAATAAACAACAACAGGAACAACCAGTCATGAACAGAACCGCAAGAGTCCCCGCATTCACGCTGATCGAACTTCTGGTGGTCGTTGCGATCATCGCCATCCTCGCTTCGATGCTGCTGCCGGCGCTGAACCAGGCCCGCAGCCGGGCCGAAGCGACCAAATGCACCTCGAACCAGAAACAGGTCATGCTCGCCCAGATGCAGTACGCCATCGATTTCAACGACCAGATGGGAATCATGATCACCTACGGCGCCAGGGGGAAATTCGAGGCGTGGGTCAATCTGCTCACCCGAGAGGCCTCCGTCACCGGCAATCTGCCGCTCGGCAACGGTTATCTGCCGCTCAACGCGACCCGCTGTCCCGGCAACAAGGTCGCCACGCCGGCCTTCTCCTCGTTCTGGGGCTGCTACGGCTTCTACCGGGGACACAGCTTCGGCAACTGCACCCGCCGGGAACGCACCGGCGACTGGGTCAAATACAATTACACCACAACCGACGAGTGCGTCTACCTGCCGCGCCGGATGAAGCAGCCCTCCACGATCGTCGTGCTCGCGGATACGGTCGCCTCCGGCGTCGCCTCGTCGCAGCGCGGCAACTCCTCCTACTACTGGAATCCGGACGGTCCGGTCGACGGCACCCACGCCGTCGGCATCCACTGCGGACACGGCGGCCGCAGCAACGCCGGTTTCGGCGACGGACACGTCGGCGCCCGGAGCGCAGAGGAGCTGAAGGCCGGTTCGATGCAGATCAAATACACCATCGACCGCAACCTGATCCCGAAAACGATCAATTGAAAATCCGCCGGAAGGACGCCGGAATGCAGGAAAATGCGTTCCGGCTCCGTTTGTTTTTATCCGCAAACGGGCATATATTACAAAACAAGCCCAAGGAAGCAAGAGCAAATGAAAATCGATATTCCCCTGATCGGCAGAACCGATGTCCTGATTCTCGGCGGCACGGCCGGCGCCTGCCGGCTGGCGCAGCAGCTGCGCCGGAAAAACCTGAGGGTCTACTGCGTCACCCCGTACTCCTACTTCGGAGAAGACCTCTGCGCCACGCTGGAGCTGGACCGGGAACGGATCCAGTCGCTCGCCGGACTCGGTTTCACCGTCTGGAACCCGTCGCCGGCCGGAATCAAGCAGATGCTCGATTCCGCGCTCATCACCTCCGGCGTCGACTATCTTTACGAGAACCGCCCGGTCGCGCCGCTGTATGACGAGGCGGGGAACGTCCGCGGCAGCCTTTTCGCGGGACGCAGCGGCTTTTTCGCCATCGCCGCCGGAACCGTGGTCAACGCGCTCCGGGAATTCCCCGCCGGCTGGCGCGGCGAGTGCACGGTCGCGCTCAACACGATCCGAGCCGGAATGGAGCCCGGCCGCATCGAAAAGAAATTCCGGCTGACCACCGGCTCCGTCGCGGAACTGAGCCGGATCGACCTCGAAATGCGCACGCTCGCCTGGACGCCCGAAACCCTGCGCATCGCCGACGAATGCATCTGGAGCTTCCGCCGCGCCGCCCTGCCGGATTGCGAAACGGTGGCCGAACAGGCGAAAAGCGCCGGAAACAGCGGCCCGCTGTCGTTCCATCGCCGAACGAAGCAGGAACTCCCCTTCGAAGCCGTTTCGTTCGACACGCTCTTCCGCTGGAAGGCATGCCCGGCGATCCCTTTCGAACTCGATTCGCTGCCGCTCGACGACGGATATGACGTGCTGGTCTCCGGGCTCGGAACCGGCGGCGCACCCGCCGCGATCGCCGCGGCGCGGAGCGGCGTCCGGACGCTCGGCGTGGAAAAACTCAGCATCCCGGGCGGCGTCTGCACCGCCGGACGCATCGCCAGCTACTGGTTCGGCAACTGCTGCGGCTTCACCGAAGAGCTCGACCGCGGCATCGGCGAAATGGCCCCGATCGAAAATTACGTTCCGCTGAAGGGCAATTCGCCCATGGAGCGCAAGAGCGCCTGGCTGACCCGGGAGCTCCGGAACTCCGGCTGCGAGGTCCGCTTCAACACCTTCACCGTCGGCGCGCTGCGGGAGGGGAACCGGGTCTGCGGCGCCATTCTGGCCGGTCCCCGGGGCGTTCATCTCGTCCCGGCGGCGGTCTCGGTCGATGCGAGCGGCAACGCCGACCTCGCGGCGGCGGCGGGCGCCCCCGTCCGGCCGCTGGTCGAAGCGGAACCCGCCGTGCAGGGGAGCGGCCTGCCCCCCTATGAACTCGACCGCCCGACCTTCAACACCGATTATCTCTTCGCCTGCGACAGCGACGTGGTGGACGCCACCGCCGCTTTCACCATGGCGCACGACAAGTTCGCAAACCATTTCGACGTCGCCCAGATGCTCGACACGCGCGAACGCCGCCGCATCACAGGCGAAATCGAGCTTCAGCCGATGGATTTCTTCGCCCACCGCCGCTACCGCGACACCATCGTCATCGCCCGCAGCAACTTCGACACCCACGGCTTTATCCTCCACCCGATGTTCCTGCTGAAGCCGGCGGAACACCAGCCCTACAGCGCCAATGTGCCTTTCCGCGCGCTGCTGCCGAAAAACCGGGAAGGAATTCTGGTTACCGGCCTCGGCATCAGCGCACACCGCGACTGCATGCCGCTCGTCCGCATGCAGCCCGATGTGCAGAACCAGGGGTATGCGGCGGGCCTCGCCGCGGCGACGGCGGCGAAGGAGGGCAAACCGCTCCGGGAAATTTCGATCCGCGCGCTTCAGAAGCAGCTGATTGACTGCGGAATTCTGCCGCCCGAAATCCTGAACGAAGAGGATTCGTTCGGCGGCTTCGGGGAGAACGACTCCCACCTGGAACTCGCCTCGGCCTTCCTCTCCCCCGCGCAGGGTATCGAAAAAGCCCGGCGCGACTTCGAACGCGCCCCCTCCCCCGAAACCGCGGCGCTGCTCGCCTTCCTCGGGGACGGCTCCGGCGCCGGCGTGCTGGCGGAGGCGATCGCCGCCGCCGAATGGGACGAGGGGTGGGATTATCACGGCATGGGGCAGTTCGGCAGGTCGGCCAGTCCGCTCGACGTGCTCATCATGGCCTACGCGCGCACCGGCGGCGACGGAGGTGTCGTGCTCGATAAACTCGCACGGCTCGCCCCGGTTTCGGAATTCTCGCATTTCCGCGCGGTGTCGCTCTACCTGATCGCGCACCCCTGCCCCGAAGCGGCGGAGCCGCTGGAACGCCTGCTGCGGACGGAAGGCTTTTCCGGCCACGCCATCCGGAATCTGCGCGATGTGCTGCGCGGCGTGCGCGGCTCGGTCATCGACACGACCGTGCGCAACGCCCAGCTGAAGGAGCTGTATGCGGCCAAGGCCCTGCAGAGCTGCGACCCGGCCTCCCCGCTCGCCGGGGAAATTCTGGAACAGTACCGGAATTCGATGCAGGCCTGCTACGCCTTGTTTGCCTGACGCGGACGCGAAAGGCGGAAGGAAAAGCTTATCGGGCCAGCGAGCGGTGGTAGTTCAGGATTCCGGCCGCAATGCCGCGCGCGAGCTTGTCCTGATAGGCGGCGCTGCCGAGATTCGCCTCGTCGTAGCGGTTCGACACGAAGCCGACCTCAACCAGAGCGGCCGGGCAGCGCACATCGCGCAGAACCGCGAAGCGCGCGAATTTCACGCCGCGGTCGGTCGTCCTGGTCTGCGCCAGCATCGAACGCTGGATGTTGTAGGCCAGCAGGAAGTTCTGCGGGTTCTTCGCATTCCCGGCGTATTTGCGGGGATCCGGCTTTCCGCTGTTGCTCGATGCGGCTCCCTCCGGCGTGAGGCAGAAGGTTTCGATGCCGCGCACGCTCCGGTCCGCAGCGGAATTGACGTGGATCGACACGAACAGATCCGCCTTGGCCCGGTTCGCATAGGCGCTGCGCGCATCGAGCGAAAGCGTCGCGTCGCGCGTGCGGGTCAAATCGACCTTGTAACCATAGGAGCGCAGAATGCGGGCCACGCGGTTGGTCAGATTCAGCGTGATCGTCTTCTCCTGCAAACGCTGTCCGGCGGTCCCCCGGTCGCGTCCGCCGTGGCCCGGATCGAGCACGATCCGGCCGACCGGATGCTTGTAGACGCGCTTCGACCCGAGATACGGCGCCAGAACATTGTTGTAGTCAATCTGGCCGATGTACGGCGTCTGTCCCTGCCGGAGCAGCGGAAAACAGAGATTGACCCGGACGTTGTTGAAATAGGCGTAACGTTTGTCCGGCTGGAAAACCAGGCGGTTCTTTCCCTGCGTCAGCACGATCTGCGAAGCGCTCCGGCTGACCGACGCGCCGAAGCCGGCGGCCGCGTCGAGCAGATTCACGTTGCGCCGCCCGTTCGACCAGATCGAACGCAGCCGCACCGGAGCGGCCTCAAGCACCGCGCCGCCGAACAGAAAACAGGAGAAAATCAACAGCAGCAGAGACTTGCAGAACCGTTTCATCATCTTCCCTACAGCTTCTCCAACCGAACCTGTTCGACCCGGTCGTCGACGGGAGGATACATCGCCGGAACCCCGGGGCCGATCTCCACATATTCGGCGAGAGAGCCGAGCACGAATGCCTTCGCCTCGCAGAGCGCGCTTTTCCACGGCATCTCGAGCGCGAGCGCGGCGGCCAGCGCCGAAGAGAGCGTGCAGCCGGTTCCATGCGACTGGCCGCGATCCGGCAGGCGCTTCGACGAAAGCCGGTAGACACAGCCCTCCCGGCAGATGAAATCGTTCGCGAATCTGCCGGCCGGCGCGTGTCCGCTCTTCAGCAGGACGGCGGCGCCCCAGCGCTCATGGCACTCCCGCGCCGCATCGATATAGTCCGCCTCGCCCTTCAGCTTTCGCCCGAGCAGGAGTTCCGCCTCCGGCAGATTCGGCGTGATCCAGTCCGCCAGCGGAAAGAGCTCGTTCTTGAGCGCCTCGACCGCGTCCTCCTTCAGCAGCATGCTGCCGGAGGTGGAGACCATGACCGGATCGACCACGAGCGGCAGCTCGTGACGGGCCATGCAGGCGGCCACCGCCGAAACGATCTCCGCCGAGAACAGCATGCCGGTCTTGGCGCAGCGGACGCGGATCGCCTCCAGCACGGTCTCGATCTGGCTGACCACCCCCTCGGCCGGAATCGCATCGATCCGGGCGACCTTCTTCGGATTCTGGCTGGTCACTGCCGTGATCGCCGTGCAGCCGTAGACCCCGAAAGCGTTGAAGGTGCGCAGATCGGCCTGTATGCCGGCGCCGCCGCCGGAGTCGCTCCCGGCAATCGAAAGAGCGGCCGGGTAGATTTCGTTTTTCGGATTATTTTTCGTCATGATTTGTTTTTGAGCGGTTGAACGATTATATTGCCATATATCATAATATTGCATCGTCAACCTTAAAAAACAAATCGCGCAACTGATGTTTTTCCGGGATTTGCAGAGAATTGTTCCGCTGCTGCTGTTCATGGCGGCGCTTCCGCTTTGCGCCGCAACGGTTACGACCTACGACGGCGTCGACATCGACCTGGACCACAGCAGCGCCGAATCGCTGGCGACCATCGAAGAACTGCGCGCGCTCGACCGCCAGATCGTCTCGCTGTTCCGGGTCAGCGGCAGGCGGCTCCCGCTCAAATGCCGGATCGTGATTTCGGGCGAGCTGCCGCCGGGTGAACTTCTGGTCGAACTCAAGCCGCGGGAGTGGACGCTCTCGTTCAACGACCGCGGCGGCCGCTGGCTCACCGACTTCGCGCTCCGGCGCCGGCTGGCCGGGATGCTGATCCTATCGAAGGTTCCGCTCGCCGAAGCGCCGGCCCATCCCGACTACCTGCCCGGCTGGATCATCGCCGGCATCGACGAGCGCATGCGCGCCGGGCGCGAGAGCGAGCTCATGCTGCGGCGCAACCGTTACATGCCGGTCCTGCGCGCCCTGTCGGAACGCGGAACTTTTCCCGACTTCCGCCAGTTGCGGAACCTGACGCCGGAGCTGCTGACGCCGCCCGCGAGAGCCTGGTACGGCGAACTCGGCCGCGCGCTGCTGGACTACGGCGCCGTCTGCTCGACTCCGACCGACAACGCGCTGCTCGACTACTGCATCCTGTCGGCCAAACCCGGCAGCATCGAAAACCAGAATTTCCTCGCCACGCTCGGGCGGGTGTTTCTGAAGGATGCGGCCAAAAACGGCCTGCCGGAGCACACCGGGCGGGAAATCTGGGACAAACTCTCCGACGACGAGAAAATCCAGCGCACGCTCGAAGCGTACGCGCGGCGGCTCGCCTTCAACGATTTCTTCCCGCAGCCGGTCCCGATCACGTCGGCGGCGTTCGAGGCGCTGAACAAGCTTGAGCTGCCGGTTCTCGACGAACACGGGCTGCCGACCGGCGAACACACCTCCGCCGACCTCTTCGATCTGCCGGAGATCATTCAGCAGAGGGCCGACGCCGCCGCCCTCCAGCAGGAGCTCCGGCTCCGGATTCTCGCTCTCGGCGAAGGAAACGACGGCCCGTTCAACCGGCTGCTGCAGGATCTGGCCGATGCGCTCATGCGCCTGCCGCTGACGCCGCCTGCCCGTCCGGAGCCCCCCCCTTCGTCGGGGGAACGGTTCCGGCAGGCCATCGCGCGAATCCGGAACGATCTCGAGAGGCGCGCAAAAATAGAGGCGTTCCTCGACGCGGTGGAAATGGAGAACCGGATTCCGGCCGACTTTTACCGCGACGCGATCCGGGAGGCGAACCGTCCATCGCCGCTCCTCACCGAACGGGAGGAAAAATTCCTCGAACGCGTCGAACGCGAGTGGCTTGACGATTGAAAAGGTTTCCCTGCAATGCTATATTAGCAAGCTGCCGCACCACCCGAATGCGGCGGTTGGGAAAAAAGGGAATCAAAACAGGGAAAATGAAAGAAGAATGATGAAAGATTTATCGATGCTGACCCCGCTCATGCGTCGCGGGAGTGAATTTCTCGGCGTGAAGTATCCGATCATCTGCGGCGCGATGACCTGGGTTTCGGAGCCGAAACTCGTCTCGGCCGTCTGCAACGCCGGCGGCTTCGGCTGCCTGGCCGGCGGCAACGCCCCGTGCGACATCCTCGAAAAGCAGATCCACCAGCTCCGGGAGCTCACGCCGAACAATTTCGCGGTGAACCTCATCACGATCGCCCCGGCCTACAAGGACCACCTCGCGATGCTCGACCGGGTCAAGGTGCCGTACATCATCTTCGCCGGCAGCTTCCCGAAGGAGAAGGAGATCGCCGCGGCCAAGGCCACCGGCGCCAAGGTGCTCTGCTTCGCCTCGACCGTCTCCATCGCCGAGCGCATGATCCGGTTCGGCGCCGACGGCATCATCCTCGAAGGCAGCGAGGCCGGCGGCCACATCGGGCATGTTTCGAGCATGGTTCTGATCCAGCAGGTGCTTTACAAATTCCACAAGGAAATTCCGATCTTCATCGCCGGCGGCATCGGCACCGGGAAAATGATGGCGCACCTGCTGACCATGGGTGCGGCGGGCGTCCAGCTCGGCACCCGTTTCGTCATGACCGAGGAGTCCACGGTCCACCCGGCCTTCAAGGAGGCTTTCCGCCATGCGAATGCCCGCGACGCGATCTCGACGCCGCAGTACGACCAGAAGCTCCCGGTCGTCGCTGTGCGCGCGCTGCGCAACAGGGGGACCGACCTCTTCGGGCAGCTCCAGCTCCGCCTGCTGCGCGAGCTCGAAGCCGGCACGATCCACCGCGCCGAAGCGCAGGAGGAAGTCGAGAAGTTCTGGATCGGCGCGCTGCGCCGCGCCGCCGTCGAAGGCGACGTGGACAACGGCTCCCTGATGGCCGGCCAGTCGGTCGGCCTCGTCGACAAGGTCATGACCGTCCGCGAGCTCATCGACGAACTGCTCGAAGGGGCGGAGGACGAACTCGTCGAACTCAAAGCGAAACTCTGCGGCTGCTGACCGCACACGGAAGCGGGAGCTGAGCATCATCGATGAAGGAACCGGGCAAACAATCCGACCGCAGAGTCGTTTTCGCAGCGACGGTTCTGCTCGCGCTCCTGCTCGCATTCGCCGGGTACCGGGCGCTCCGCCGCAGCGCGGGGCTCCTGCTCGGCGATTTTTTCTACCCGTATCTGACGCTGACGCAGCTGGCGACGCAGGGGGTTTCGGAGCAGTCGCTGCTGCTCCTCTCCCGCACGGAGCTCGCGGCCAAAGCCGAAGCGCTGATGGCCGAAAACCGTACCCTCGCCGTCCGGAGCCGCGAGGCCGGAACACTGGCGGAAGAGAACGCCGAACTGCGGCGGCTCCTGACACTGCCCGCCCCCGTCGCGTGGAACTACCGCGCCGCCCAGGTGATTCTGCGCGACCCGATGTTCTGGCGGGAGCGGTTCCTCATCAGCCTGGATGCGGATTCCGGCGTGACGCCGGGCGCAGCGGTGATCGCGGCGGGGCCGGACGGCGTTCCGGCGCTGGTCGGAATCGTATCGCGCGTCGGCCGCCGGAATGCCGAGGTCGACACCCTGTTCGCATCGTCGCTGCGGCTCTCCGCCGCATTCGAAAACGGCAGCACCGGCTTTCTGAATACGGGTGAACGCCAGCCGGTCGCCGGCAAGCTCCCGGTCGGACACCTGCCGGTCAACGTCAAATTCACGCCCGGCGAAACGGCGCTGACCACCGGCTACGAAGCCGGCATTCCGCGCGGGATTCTGATCGGCCGCCTCAGCACGGTCGACGAGGTCGATCCGGATTTTTCCAGTGCGCAGCACATCTCCGGGCTGCTGACGCCCCATGCGGATTTCGACAATCTGCGCTTCGTGACCGTCGCGATCCCGACCGGCGCGCCGCCGGAGGAGAACCGGCCATGAGGACGGTCTACGTCTTCGCGCTTCTCGGTTTCGCTTTTCTGGCCGAACTCCTGGCCGGGAGGCTCGATCTGCCGTTCTTTCTCGCCGCGCTCGTCGTCTATTACGTCTCGCTGACCACATCGCTCGGAATCGGTTTCGCCGTCTCGATCGGCTTCGGCATTCTGCTCGACCTCGCCTACGGGCGGGATCTGCCGGTGACGGCGGCGATTCTCGCGGCCGCGCTGCTGGCCGGCAAGCTGATCCGGCTCAAGGCGCCGACCCATCCGTTCGAGACCGCGCTGCCCGGCATGGGAATCGCGCTCGTCGCCATTCTCGGCGGCGGGATCGTCCGGCTCTCGCTCTCGACCCAGCCGGAACAGGTCGACGAATTCCTGTGGGAGCTGATCTTCTTCGGCGCGCTCGGGCTTTTCCTGATGCCGCTCCTGACGCTGCTCTTCGACGCGGCCGGCTCCCGGCTCGGACTCGGCGCCGCCATCTGCGAGCCGAAAGCGAGCTTCGAACGGCTGCGGCCGCGCCGGGTCCGCGAACCGCGTGGAGGGAAAAACCAATGAGCCCGAACGCCAGACGCCCCGCCCCGCGCCGGGAAAAGAAGCCGGCGCAGGGACTCCTGGAAACCGAACACCTGCGGCTGCTGATCTTCGGCGGAATCATTCTGCTTGTCTTTCTCATCATGATCGTGAAGCTCGGTTATATCCAGACCCGCGCGGTGGACAAGAGCAAGGAGGCCATTTCGCGCCAGTCGCTGCGGCGGATCCGCATTCCGGCTACGCGCGGCAAAATCTACACGCGGGACCTCACGCTTCTGGCCGGCGGCAGCAGCGATTCGAATCTGGTCATCTACCCGCAGGAGATGCAGGTGAAAGGGTCGCAGGGCAAAACCGTCAGCGCGATCTTCGACGCGGCGGAGACCATTTCCAAAGCATTGCGGCGGACGAATCCTCTGACGAAGGAGGACATCACGCGCCATCTGAATTTGCAGCCCGGGCTGCCGCTCGTCCTCTTCCGCCAGTTGACCCAGCCGGAGATCGCGCGCGCGCTCGAGAGCGGACGGTCGCTGAAGGGCGTCGGGCTCGAGTCGGATGAATCCAGAACCTATCCGGAGGGAAAGCTTGCGGCCCACATCATCGGCTACACCCGGCTTCAGGACCCGCAGAGCGCCAGCGACCGGCGCGACTTCTCCTATTATGTGCCGGACCGCATCGGCGTGGAGGGGATCGAGCGTGCCTTCGACCTGCTCCCGGGCTCCGACGAAGACGACGAGGCCCGGCCGCCGGGCCTGCGCGGCCTGCCTGGTTACTCGCTCGTCCAGGTGGATCATCTCGGTTTCATCCAGAACAAGCTGATCAGCAAGATCGAGCCGCGGCACGGCAACAACGTGATCCTGACCATCGATTCGCGCGCCCAGAGAATCGCCGAATCGGTCATCGCCGGGAAACGGGCGGCGATCGTGGTGCTCGACGCCGCGAACGGCGACGTGCTCGCCTCCGCCTCGAGCCCGAGCTACGACCTGTCGGCAGGCTTCACCCCGTTCATCCGGGCGGATTACTACCGGAAGCTCCTCGCCGACCCGGACCGGCCGCTTTACAACCGCGCGCTGCTCGGCAACTACACGCCGGGTTCGATCCTGAAGCCGCTGGTGGCGCTGGCATTCCTGAACTCCGGCGTATCGCCCGCCGAAATCGTGAATTGCGACGGGTACACGCAGATCGGCAACGCGCGCGTCCGCTGCGCCGCACGCAACGGTCACGGTCCGCTGAATCTCGAAGGAGCGCTGGCCAAATCCTGCAACGACTACATGATCGAACACGCGCTGAAAACCGGGCTCAACCCGATCGCCGAGGTGCTCCGTTCGGCCGGCATCGGCCGCCGCACCGGGATCGAGCTGCCGGAGCTGGCCGGAACCTTCCCCTCGGACGCGGAAAAGCGCAAGCGCCAGAAAATGCGCTGGACCAATTACGACACCGGTCTGCTTTCGATCGGCCAGGGCATCATTACGCTGACTCCGCTGCAGGGGGCGGTCTACGCCGCCGCCCTCGCCAACGGCGGAACCGTCTGGAAGCCGCACGTGGTGTACCGCGTGGTCGATTCGAACCGCAGTCCGCTCTACGAACGCAAGGCGGAGCCGGTGGGCGAGCTCCAGGCCGGGCGTTCGGCCCTCGACGTCGTCCGCCGCGGCATGTTCGACGTCGTCAATACGCCGCGCGGCTCCGGCCGCGAAGCGAAGGTGGAGGGGCTCGACCTCTACGGCAAAACCGGGTCGGCCGAAGTCGGCCCGCTGAGCAGCCGGTTCCTGACCACCTGGTTCATCGCCTTCGTCACCTACCGCGGCAGGACCTACTCCTGCTGCGTCATGGTCGAAGAGGGCAAGTCAGGCGGCCGCAGCTGTGCGCCGCTGGCGGCGGAGTTCTTCCGGCGCTACCTGCTCGAGACGCCGCGCTCGACTTGAATGTCCGGGGGACAAACACTATTTTATTTCGGCGCGATTCACAATTTTTCAACAGGAGAGGCTTTTCACCATGATCAATGTCGCCGTTATCGGGGTCTCCGGATTCGGAGCCGTGCATTACAATGATTTCGTCCGGGAACATGCGGCGGGGAGAGTCAACGTCGTCGCCGCCACCGTCATCAACCAGTCCGAAGAGGCCGAGAAGTGCGCCTTTCTCCAGTCGATCGGCTGCCGGCTCTTCACCGACTACCGCGTCATGCTCGAGGAATTCCGCGGCAAAATCGACATCTGCTTCATTCCGACCGGAATCGCCATGCACTGCCCGATGACCGTCGCGGCGCTCGAATCCGGAGCAAACGTCTACGTCGAGAAGCCCGTGGCGCCGACCGTCGAAGAGACGCAGATCATGAAGGAGGCCGAAAAGCGGACCGGCAAATTCGTCGCGGTCGGCTACCAGACCATGTACCAGCCCGAAACCCGCCGGATCAAGGAGCTTCTGCTGGCCGGCGCCATCGGCAGGCCGCGGATCTTCAAATCCTACACGCTCTGGCCGCGCAACGATGCGTATTACAGCCGGAACAACTGGGCCGGAATGCTCTCCGTCAACGGCAAATGGGTGCTTGACAGCCCGTTCACGAACGCGATGGCCCACTTCCTGAATCTGCTGATCTTCTATGCGGGCACCAGTTTCGAGGGGACCGTCGACCCGGTCGAAGTGCAGGCCGGGTTGTTCCGTGCCAACCGGATCGAAACCAACGACTTCGCCACGATCAGGATCAAAAGCGCGCTCGAGCAGCAGATCTATTTCCATGTAACCCATGTCTGCGAAAAAAACGTGAATCCGATCTCGCGCATCGAAGGCGACGCCGGAACCATCGACTACGACGAGCAGCGCACCGTCGTCACGCTCAAAAACGGCGACACCGAGGAGTTCGCCTCCACGCCGCATGACGAAATGCGCAAGCACATCTACGACGCGCTGCTGAAGCGCATGGAGGACCCGAAGCAGTTCATCTGCACGCTTGACCTCGCCTCGAAGCACACGCTGATCTCGAATGCCGTCTTCGACTCCGTTCCGAACCGCGACATTCCGCAGGAGGAGGTCCGCACCGTCACCGAAAACGGCGTGAACCGCCGGGTGGTTCCCGGCATCGACGACGCGATCCGCCGCGCCTTCGAAGAGAGCCGCCTGGTCGACACCCGCGACTTCGCCTGGGCCGTTCCCGGAGAACCGTTCGCTCTCGCCGGATACCGCGGATTCACCGGGCGGCTCATCAAAAACAGCAAATAATTCATTTTTTTCCATTTTCGCATTTGCATTTTTGATAACTATTACTATATTTAAAGCAATGACAAGCCCGTTTCGTTATGAAACAGCAACATAACTCAAGGAGAGTGAAAGATGGCTGACCTCAAGAACAGCAAGACCGCCGAAAATCTCGCACATGCGTTCGCCGGAGAATCCCAGGCCCGCAACAAGTACACGTACTTCGCCGAAGTCGCCCGCGCCGAAGGTTACGAGCAGATCGCCGCGATCTTCGAAATGACCGCCAACAACGAGAAGGAGCACGCGAAGCTCTGGGCCAAGGAACTCGGGCTCATCGGCAGCACGGCCGAGAACCTGAAGGCCGCCGCCGCCGGCGAACATGGCGAATGGACCGAAATGTACAAGGATTTCGCCAAGGTCGCCGAAGAGGAAGGGTTCAGCGCCCTCGCCCGCAACCTCGAGCGCGTCGCCGCGATCGAGAAGCGCCATGAGGAACGCTACCTGACGCTGCTGAAGAACCTCGAGGACGGCGAAGTCTGGGTCCGCACCGGCGAAAACCGCTGGGAGTGCCGCAACTGCGGACACGTCTACATCGGGCCGAAAGCTCCGGAAGTCTGCCCGGTCTGCAAGAAGCCGAAAGCGTTCTTCGAGCTCGAAGCCAGGAACTACTGAGCGGCTTCAGCCGCTGATACGATATCATCCCCGGGCATGGACACGGGACCGCGGATATTCCGGGTTTGAGTTTTATCTGTCCCGCAAGGCGGCAGAAAGGATAAAGCAAGCCGGGAAAGGCGGAACGGGTTCATACCCGAAAGCGATACCGCATGATACCGGAAGGGAGGCGTCCGCGCCTCCCTTTTCTGCTTCCGGCAATACTGAAAGGCGGCAGAACGGAGGCGCGAAAAAACGCCTCAGAAAAGCGTATTACTTCAAAAGCTCAAGCAGCTGGCGCAGCCACTCCGGATGCGCCGGCCATGCCGGGGCGGTGACGAAATGTCCGTCGGTCACAGCTCCGGTCATCGGCAGCTCGACGTAAGTCGCGCCGGCCATTTCGACCTCGGGCTTCACCGCCGGATACGCGCTGATCTTCCGTCCCGCAATGATTCCGGCGGCGGTCAGCAACTGCGGACCGTGGCAGACCGCCGCAATCGGCTTCTTCAGCCGGTCGAACTGCCGGATCATTTCGAGCACGCGCACGTCGAGCCGCAGGTACTCGGGCGAACGGCCGCCCGGCAGCACGAGCGCGGCGAATTTCTTCACATCGACCAGATTGAAGTCGCCGTTGAGCGCGAAGTTGTGTCCGCGCTTCTCGGTGTAGGTCATGTCGCCCTCGAAGTCGTGGACGGCGGTGCGGATCACATCGCCGGGCTTCCGCTCCGGCGCGACCGCAACGACCTCATACCCCGCCATCTGCAGCGCCTGGAACGGCACCATCATCTCGTAATCCTCGACGAAATCACCGGCGATCATCAGAATTTTCTTCATCTTGCCTCCCCTCTCCGTTTGCGTATATTACTCTCCGTCGACATACCACTCCGGGGTGATGCCGAGCCTGCCGATTTTATAATGAATCACCCGCGGCGAGAGTCCGAGATCGCGCGCCGCGGCCGACATGTTGCCGGAGTTCCGCTTCAGCGCCTCGACGATCAGCTCGCGCTCGTAGGAATCCACCAGAGTGTTGAACGACGCCTTGCCGTCCGGCAGAAGCTCGGTGCCGGACTCCTTGCCGGTCTGCAGCGAAGGCGGCAGATTGTAGCCGTGGATGCATTCGTCCTGCGCGGTCAGCACCGCCCGTTCGATGCAGTTCTCGAGCTCGCGGACGTTGCCGGGCCAGTGATAGGCCATCAGCATGTTGATCGCCGGAGTCGAGAGCCGGGAAACCTTTTTGCCGTATTTCACATTCATCTTCTCGATGAAATGCTCGGCCAGCAGAATGATGTCGCTCTTGCGCTTCGACAGATCCGGCATCGAGATCGGGAAGATGTTGAGCCGGTAATAAAGGTCCTCGCGAAACAGTTTTTTGCTCATCAGCTCCTCAAGGTTCCGGCTCGTCGCGGCGAGAAAACGGACGTTCGAACGCAGCTCGGCGTTGCTGCCGACCCGCGAAAACGTGCGCTCCTGAATGAACCGCAGCAGCTTGACCTGCGTCTGCAGCGACAGGTCGCCGATCTCGTCGAGAAACAGCGTGCCGCCGTCGGCCGCCTCGGCGCGGCCGATCCTGCGGCCGGTCGCGCCCGTAAAGGCCCCCTTCTCATGGCCGAAAAGTTCGCTTTCGACCAGATTCTCGGGCAGCGCCGCGCAGTTCAGGCAGACGAACGGCTTCTCCCGGCGCGGCGACAGATTCACGATCGCGCGCGCCACCAGCTCCTTCCCGGTGCCGGAGCTGCCGCGGATCAGCACGGTCGCGTCGGAAGGAGCCACCTGGCGGACCAGCTCGTAGACCTGCTGCATGGCGCGGCAGTTGCCGACCATTTCGCCCGGATTCTCCGCAAGCATCCGGCGGAGCTTGCGGTTCTCTTCGAGGAGGTTCTCGCGCTCTTCGTGCTCCTTCTGGGCGACGGAAACCGCTTCGGCCGTGATATTGCCGATGATTTCGAGCAGCGCCATATCGTTCTCGAGATCGGTGTCCGGAGCGATGCGCCGGTCGATGCTCAATGTGCCGACCACCTGCTCGAGGTGGATGATCGGCACGCAGATGAAGGCGACGGGCTCCTTGCTGTCGCGGGATTTCGTGCGGTTCAGGAAACGGCTGTCGCGCCGGATATCCGGAATCAGGTGCGGGCGGCCGGTTTCGGCAACATGCCCGGTGATCCCCTCTCCGATATGGTAGCGCCCGAGCTGCTTCTCGTTCTCATCGAGCCCCTGCGAGGCTTCGATGGTCAGCGTGTCGCCCTGCAGCAGCGTGAACGTCCCGCGCAGCATGCCCATCCGGCGGTTCAGGACATCGAGCACCTTGTTCAGAAGCGCGTCGGCGTTGCGCTCATGCACGATCGCCGAGCTGATCTCCTGCAAGACGGTGATTTCGGATTTCATTCGTTCGTCCATTGTGCCGTTCCCTGTCAATTCCGTTTGCTTCAGGCGAAGAGTTCCGCCTGCCGGATGCGCTCCACCGCTTCCTTCGTGCGCTCGCGGTCGCCGAAGGCGGTCAGCCGGAAATACCCCTCTCCGCCGGGGCCGAAGCCGACACCGGGAGTTCCGACCACCCGGCACCGTTCCAGTAATGTATCAGAAAAACGCATGGAGTCAAGCCCGTCCGGCAGCTTCCACCAGATATACGGCGCATTTTTTCCGCCGAAGACCGTATATCCGGCTCCGGAGAGCCCTTCGCGGATGATCCGGGCATTCTCCATATAATAGTCGATCTGCTGCCGGATCTGCGGCAGCCCGGCTTCGGAATAGACCGCCTCGGCGCCGCGCTGGACGACGTAGCTTACCCCGTTGAATTTCGTGCACTGCCTCCGGTTCCAGAGCGCGTTGAGGCTCCGGAGCGTTCCATCCGCCGCGCGCGCCTTCAACGCCTTCGGCACCACGGTGAACGCGCAGCGGACGCCCGTGAAGCCGGCGGTCTTCGAAAACGACTTGAATTCGACCGCCACCTCCTTCGCCCCCGGAATCTCGTAGATGCTGCCGGGCAGCCCGGGTTCGCGGATATAGGCGCTGTAAGCGCTGTCGAACAGGATCACGGCGCCGGTTTCGCGCGCATAGGCAACCCACTTCGCCAATTCTTCGCGCGACAGCACGGTCCCGGTCGGATTGTTCGGGCTGCAGAGGTAGATCAGATCGACCGGGCGCTCCGGCAACGCGGGAGCGAAGCCGTTCTCCGCCGTCGCGGCCAGGTAGGTCACGCCTTCGAAACGCCCGTCCGGGCCGGCCTCGCCGGTGCGCCCGGCCATGACATTCGTATCGAGGTAGACCGGGTAGACCGGGTCGCCGATCGCAACCCGGCTGCCGGAGTCGAAAATCTCCTGGATGTTCGCAACGTCGCACTTCGAACCGTCGCTGACGAAAACCTCGTCCCGGTCGAGCCCGACGCCGCGGCTGCCGTATTCGGCCCGGATGACCGCATCGATCAGGAAATCGTACCCCTGTTCGGGGCCGTACCCCCGGAAGGTCTCGCAGGAGGCCATTTCGCCGACGGCCCGGTGCATCGCCTCGACCACGGCCGGAACAAGCGGCCGGGTCACGTCGCCGATGCCGAGCCGGATGATGTCGGCCTCCGGATGGGCCTCCCTGAAAGCCGCGACCTTTTTCGCGACGGCCGCAAAAAGATAGCTGCCGGGGAGCTTCAGATAATTCGAATTGATTTGCGCCATTTCAGATTTTCTCCACAAGTTCGCCCCGGAACACCTCCACGGCGGGGCCGGTCATATATACATGGTTGTCCGCGGCGGAGTGTTCGACCAGGAGCTCGCCGCCGTCGAGCAGCACGGTCACGCAGCTGCCGGTGCGCCCGGAAAGGTGTCCGGCGACCGCCGTCGCGCAGCTGCCGGTGCCGCAGGCCATGGTGATGCCGCAGCCGCGCTCCCAGACCCGCATGCGAACCATGCCGGGACTGCGGACCTCGACGAATTCGACGTTGATCTTCTTCGGAAACTGCGGGTCGCACTCAAGGACGGGTCCCCATTTTTCCAACTCGACCGCCTCGATGTCCGGCACGAAGATCACCGCATGCGGGTTGCCCATCGAAACGCAGAAGGCCGTGAAATCGCGCCCGTCGGCACGGAGTTTCACCTCGCGCGCCTGTTCCGCCGGGTTTCCGGCCACCGGAATCTCGCCGCGCAGCAGCCGGGGCTCCCCCATATCGACCCGCACCGTGCCGTTCTCAAGCACCTTCGGGCGGACGATGCCGCCTTTCGTGCGGAGCTCGAATTCGTCGCCGCGGGCGAGCATTCTCCGTTTGATGTAGAGTCCGACGCAGCGCGTCGCGTTGCCGCACATTTCGGGTTCGGTCCCGTCGGCATTGTAGATGCGCATCTCGAACGCATTGCCGGAAAGGTGGCGGATCGTCACCACGCCGTCGGCTCCGACTCCGAAATGACGGTCGCAAAGCCGCTCGACCGCGCCGCGGATATCGAAGGAGGAGGACTTGGAAAGCTCGGTCAGGATGAAATCATTGCCGAGTCCGTGCCACTTTGAGATCTTCACTGCGCGCCTCCTTTCAAATATGCGTCAACCGCCTGCGCGACCCGCTTGCCGTCCGCGATCGCCCGGACCACGAGCGACGCGCCCGAAGCGCTGTCGCCCGCGGCGAAAATCCCGCGCTCCGGAGCCGGCTGCACCCGGCCGCGCGCATCGACCGCAAGGCCGAGCTCCGCCGCAACGCCCTCCGCCGCAACGCCGGTAAAGCCCATCGCGAGCAGCACGAGGTCGGCCGGAATAAATTCAGCCGAATCCGGCAGCTCCCTGAATGTAAGCGGCCGGCCGAGCGGCGAAAACTCCCACTCGACGGTCACGGCCTCAAGCCCCGCCACGCGGCCGCCTTCCACGCAAAAGCGCTTCGTCGCAAGATTCCAGCGCCGTTCGCCGCCCTCCCGGTGGCTCGAACTCGTGCGGAGCAGATACGGCCACTGCGGCCACGGCGTCGAAGGCGAGCGCGTTTCGGGCGGCTTCGGCATGATTTCGATCTGGAGAATCGAGGCCGCGCCCTGGCGGACCGACGTGCCGACGCAATCGCTGCCGGTATCGCCGCCGCCGATCACGACGACCCGTTTTCCGGCCGCGTTTACCGGAAGCGCCGCGCACTCGCGGCCGAGCACCCGGTTCTGCCCCTGCAGAAACTCGAGCGCGAAATGAATTCCGGACGCCTCGCGTCCCGGAACGGCGAGATCGCGCGCCTGCGGCGTGCCGATCGTCAGCACGGTTGCGTCATGGCGGCGCGCAAGATAGCCGCCGGAGATGTCGCGCCCGACTTCGGTGCCGCATTCGAAGCGGATTCCGGCCTCCTCCATCAGCGCGATCCGCCGGTCGATCATCTTCTTCGAAAGCTTGAAATCCGGAATTCCGTAGCGGAGCAATCCGCCCGGCGCCGCATTTTTCTCATAGACCGTAACCGTGTGTCCGGCGAGATTCAGCGCGGTCGCGGCGGCCAGCCCGGCCGGGCCGCCGCCGATCACGGCGACGCTTTTTCCGCTGCGCGATTGCGGCTTCGGCGGCTTCACGAAACCGTTCCGGAACGCGGCCTCGACCACGGCCTTCTCAAGCTGGCGGACCATGACCGGCTCGCCGTCGATGCCGTCGGTGCAGGAGCCTTCGCAGAGCGCCGGGCAGACTCGGCTCGTGAACTCCGGAAAGAAGCTCGTGCTGCTGAGAATGTTCCAGGCGGCCTCCCAGTTTCCGGCCGCGACCGCCGCGTTGATCTCGGGAATCACGTTCCCGAGCGGGCAGCCGGCGCCGTGGCAGAACGGAATTCCGCAGTTCATGCAGCGCCCGGCCTGCCCTTTGAGCTCGTCGAACGAAAGCGCGCGTTCGACCTCATCGAAATCCCGGCGCCGCTGGTCGACCGGGCGGTAAATATCCTGAATTCTCCGATTCATATTCGTCCCTCCTTATGCTTTCCGGTCAATTGTCCTGCTCGCGGCGGTCGACCGCTTCGGCGTCCTCGCGGGCCATGCGTCCGAGCGCCTGGCGGTACTCGACCGGAAAGACCTTCACGAACTTCGGCCGGCAGTTCACCCAGTCCGCAAGAATCGCCTGCGCCTTTTCGCTGCCGGCCGCGCCGGCGTGTTCATGCAGCAGCGCGAGAAGCTCGGCCTCGTCCTCGCTGCCGGGCTCGACCGTCTCAAGATCGACGCTCCCGACGTTGCAGCGCAGGTCGAAGTCTCCGGTCTCGTCGTAGACGTACGCGAGCCCGCCGGTCATGCCCGCCGCGAAATTCACCCCGGTCGGCCCGAGCACGACGACCCGGCCGCCGGTCATGTATTCGCAGCCGTGGTCGCCGACCCCCTCGGCGACCAGCGTCACGCCGGAATTCCGGATTGCGAACCGTTCGCCCGCCTGCCCGGCGAGAAAAATTTTTCCCGAGGTTCCGCCATAACCGATCACGTTGCCCGCAATCACGTTCTGCGCGGCCGGACAGGTCGCTTCCGGCGCGGGCCGGATTACGATCCGGCCGCCCGAGATCCCCTTGCCGACAAAGTCGTTCGCCTCGCCCGAAAGCTCGAAGGTGATGCCGGGCGCCAGAAACGCGCCGAAGCTCTGTCCGGCGCATCCGGTAAAGCGGACGCGGATCGTATCCTCCGGCAGCCCCGCCGCCCCGTGCCGGTCGACCACCTCGCCCGAAAGCTCGGTTCCGGCCGTGCGGTCGACGTTGCTGATCGTGCAGTCGAGTTCAGCCTTCGCGCCGGTCTCAATGCTCGCGGCGAGCTTCGGCAGGAGTTCGCGGCGGTCGTAATTCTCGAGCGGTTCCTTCGGCGCGGAAGCGTCGAAGCGGACGGCCGGGCCGGCGGCAGGGCGCAGAATCTTCGAGAAATCCAGATTCCTCGCCTTGTAGAAATCGATCGCCCGGTTCATTTTCAAAAGTTCGCTGCGGCCGCACGCCTCTTCGAGAGAACGCAGCCCGAGCCGGGCAAGATATTCGCGGACCTCTTCGGCGATGAAACGCAGGAAGTTCATGATGTACTCCGGCTTGCCCGCGAAGCGCCTGCGCAGCTCCGGGTCCTGCGTCGCCACGCCGACCGGGCAGGAGTTCTCGTGGCATTTGCGCATCATGACGCAGCCGAGGCAGACCAGCACGGTCGTCGCAAAGCCGAACTCCTCGGCCCCGAGCAGCGCGCCGATCACGACATCGCGCCCGGTCTTCAGCTGGCCGTCGACCTGGATTCTTACCCGGCTGCGCAGCTGGTTCAGCACGAGCGTCTGCTGGGCTTCGGCCAGGCCGAGCTCCCACGGCAGCCCGGCGTGCTTGATGCTGGTCAGCGGAGAGGCCCCGGTGCCGCCGTCATGCCCCGCAATGAGGACGACATCGGCGTGCGCCTTGGCGACACCCGCCGCGACCGTCCCGACCCCGACTTCGGAGACGAGCTTGACCGAAACGCGCGCCTTCGGATTCGCATTCCTGAGGTCGTAGATCAATTGCGCGAGATCTTCGATCGAATAGATGTCGTGATGCGGCGGCGGGGAGATCAGCGTCACATTCGGCATCGAATGCCGCAGCCTCGCAATGAATTTATCGACCTTGTGCCCCGGCAGCTGCCCTCCCTCGCCCGGCTTGGCGCCCTGAGCCATCTTGATCTGCAAATCCTTCGCATGGCGCAGGTAATCGATGGTGACGCCGAAGCGTCCGGAGGCGATCTGCTTGATCGCGCTCGTGCGGTTCTCGCCGTTCGGCCCCGGCGTGTAGCGGGCCGCATCCTCGCCGCCCTCGCCGCAGTTGCTCATGCCGCCGAGCTTGTTCATCGCAACCGCGATCGCCTCGTGCGCCTCGGGGCTCAGGGAGCCCAGCGACATCGCGCCGGAGACAAAGCGCTTTACGATCGCCTCAACGCTCTCGACCTCATCGAGCGGAATCGGCTTGGTTTCGGCGAATTCGAAAAGTCCGCGCAGCGTGCAGAGATGCCCGGCCTGATCGTCGATGAGTTTCGAATACTCCTTGAACTTCGCATAGTCGCCGGTCTGAACGGCCTGGCGGAAGGCGGCGAGCGAGGCGGGCGTCCAGAGATGCTGTTCGCCGTCTTTGCGGAAACGGTAGACGCCGCCGTCCGGCAGGAGCGGGCTCCCGTCCCCGGCCGCAGCCCGGCGCGCATTCGCCTCTTCGGCGATTTCGGCCAGCCCGATGCCGCCGATCCGGCTCGCGGTTCCGGGCAGATACTCGTCGATGAGTTCGCGCGAGAGGCCGACCGCCTCGAACACCTGTCCGGAACGGTAGCTGCGCAGCGTCGAAATACCCATCTTCGACATGACCTTCAGGAGCCCTTTGTCGACCGCGTTGATGTAATTCGCGGCGGCAGAGACCGGGTCGGCCGCAATCGCGCCGTCGCGAGCCAGCCGGGTCACGGTTTCGAGCGCGAGGTACGGGTTGACCGCCGTGGCTCCGTAACCGATGAGGAGCGCGAAATGCATGATTTCCCGGACCTCGCCGGACTGGACGATGATGCCGGCGCCGGGCCGCAGCCCGGCCGCAGCCAGCGCGCGGTTGACCGCCGCGGTCGCCAGCAGCGACGGAATCGGCGTCGTCCCCGGGGACGGATTCCGGTCGGAGAGGATCAGGATG
This sequence comes from Victivallis lenta, assembly GCF_009695545.1. Classification (NCBI taxonomy): domain Bacteria; kingdom Pseudomonadati; phylum Lentisphaerota; class Lentisphaeria; order Victivallales; family Victivallaceae; genus Victivallis; species Victivallis lenta. Next base: position 51,947 of record NZ_VUNS01000013.1, read on the forward strand.
CGGCAGTTCTCCTGCACCGCCGCGACGGCGTCGGTCGCCAGGCGCTTCAGCGCCCGGTCGAGCATGCGTCCGTCGCCGCCGGCCGGGAACTCCAGCGGCAGCACTTTCGCACGGAAATCGGCCGAACCGATGTGGCGCAGCCGCATGACCTCGTCGTCGGTCAGAACCGGGCGCTGCAGCTTTACGAGCCGGGCGTGAAGCGGCGTCTCGGCGAGAATGTTCCCCTGGTTGCCGATATAGGTCAGCAGACTCATGACCAGCTCCTCGCGGATCGGGTCGATCGGCGGATTGGTCACCTGCGCGAAAAGCTGTTTGAAGTAATTGAAAAGCAACTGCGGCTTCGCCGACAGCACGGCGAGCGCCGCATCGTTGCCCATCGAACCGACCGGCTCATGCCCGCCGGCGGCCATCGGGGAGATCAGGAGCTCAATGTCTTCGCGGGAATAACCGAAAAGCTTCTGCATGTAGAGCAGGTTGCCCGGCACGTCGGAGGGTGTGATTTCGGAGAAGAGCCCGTGAACCGGAATCTTGTTCTCCTCGACCCAGCGGCGATACGGACGGCGGCGGGCGGCGCGGCTTTTGATTTCGCCGTCGAGCAGCAGCCGGCGGTTTTCGAGATCGAGATAGATCATCTCGCCCGGACGCAGCCGCCCCCGGCGAACCACGCCGGCCGGATCGAGGTCGAGCACGCCGGTTTCGGAGGCGAGGACGAAGAGCCCGTCGCCGCAGAGCGTATAGCGGGCCGGACGCAGCCCGTTGCGGTCCAGAATCGCACAAGCGTTCACACCGTCGCTGGCGGCCACCGCGGCCGGTCCGTCCCACGGCTCCATCAAAGCGGAGTGATATTCGAAAAATCCGCGCACATCGCGGCCGAGATGATAGTTCTTTCCCCACGCCTGCGGCATCAGCATCAGCAGGGCGTGCGCGAGGTCGCGGCCGGCCGCGACGAGAAGTTCGAACATATTGTCGAGCGAAGCCGAATCGCTCTGGCCCGGCGCGACGAGCGGCAGGATTTTCGCCATATCGTCTCCGAAGAGCTCCGAGGCCAGAAACGGTTCGCGGGCGCGCAGGCTGTTCAGGTTGCCGCGCAGCGTATTGATTTCGCCGTTATGCGCCAGGTAGCGGAACGGGTGTGCGAGGTTCCAGGTCGGAAACGTGTTCGTGCTGTACCGCTGATGGACCAGCGCCAGCGGAGATTTGAAGTCGGGGTCGCCGAGGTCGGTGTAAAATTTTTCGAGCTGCGTCGCCAGCAGCAGTCCCTTGTAGACGATGCTGCGGCCGGACATGCTGCAGACATACGCCTCGGGGAGCGTCTTTTCGATCAGCCGCCGCATGACGAAGAGTTTGCGCTCGAACGCCGCACGGTCCGCGAACGCCTCCCCGCCGATGAAAAGCTGGCGGATCGCGGGGCAGCTTTCGCGCGCCGCGCGACCGATCTCGCCCGGCACGGTCGGAACCTCGCGCCAGGCGATCACCCGGCCACCTTCGGCAGCGACGATGCGTTCGATATCCGCCTCGCGCCCGATGCCGCCGAAGATCATCGCCACGCCGTAGCCGCCGGGTTCCGGCAGTCCGGCGACCGTTTTGCGGAAGAATTCATCCGGCATCGAAAGGAGCAGTCCGGCGCCGTCGCCGGTATCCGGATCGCCGCCCGCCGCGCCGCGGTGCATGAGCCGCTTCAGGACGGTCAGCCCCATCGTTACAATTTTGTGCGACGGCACGTTGTTGAGGTCGGCGACCATGCCGACGCCGCAGGCATCGTGCTCGTTGCCGAAGCTGTAAAGCCCGTTGTCGGGAACCGGCGGGCGGTCGAATCGCCGGGCCGGCCCGTTCTGCTGTCGTTGCTGTTCCATGAATTCAGTGCTCCTTTCTGAATGTTGCTGTTTTTTTAAGGTTAAAGCAAAAGGCGTGCCAAGTTCAGCCTGAGCGAAGAAAACCGCATAAAGGCCGGCATGCATTTACATTTTTGTAAAACCGGATTCTTGTGTTTTACATTTTCGTAAAGCAATTCCCCGCCTCCCCTACGCCTCTCCGCTCAAAAACAAGTTGGCACGCCTTTTGCTGAATCGATTGCAGCAAAAATCCCAACCGAATTACAGGAGGACCCATCATGAGCAACCTGAACCGAATCAAGGCCGTCAACGCGGTGGCGGAAATCTGCGGAGCGGAGCCGATGCCGGCCGGCCCGGTCGATCTCGGCTATTACGCCGAGGACGTGTTCAATATCGACGTCATGCGCGAATACCTGTCGAAATCGAGCTGCGAGAAGCTGCTCGCGACCATCACGAAGGGCGAACCGCTCGACCCCGACATCGCCGGCGACGTCGCCCATGCCATGAAGCACTGGGCGCTCGAACGCGGCGCGACCCACTACACGCACTGGTTCCAGCCGCTGACCGGTTCGACGGCCGAAAAGCACGACGCGTTCCTCGAGCCGAAGGATGCGAAGGCGATCATGACCTTCTCGGGCAAGAACCTGATCGTCGGCGAGCCCGACGCCTCAAGCTTCCCGTCCGGCGGGCTGCGCTCGACCTTCGAGGCGCGCGGCTACACGGCGTGGGACCCGACCAGCCCGGCCTTCATCAAGCGGCACGCCAACGGCGCGACGCTCTGCATCCCGACCGCGTTCTGCAGCTACACCGGCGAAGCGCTCGATAAGAAAACGCCGCTGCTGCGCTCGATGCAGGCGCTGTCGATCTCGACGAAACGGCTGATGAAATGCTTCGGACTGCCCGAAGAGCGGGTCACGATCACGCTCGGTCCGGAGCAGGAGTACTTCCTCATCGACAAGCACTTCTATCTCCAGCGCCCGGACCTCCTCCAGACCGGCAGGACGGTCTTCGGCGCACCGCCGCCGAAGCACCAGCAGCTCGAAGACCACTATTTCGGTTCGATCAAAGGCAGAATCCTCGCCTTCATGACCGAGGTCGAACAGGAGCTCTGGAAGCTCGGCATCCCGGCCAAGACCCGTCACAACGAGGTTGCCCCGGCCCAGTTCGAACTCGCCCCGATGTTCGAAGAGCTGAACCTCGCCTGCGACCACAATATGCTCGTCATGGAAGTTCTGCGGCAGGTGGCCGACCGCCACGGCCTCGTCTGCCTGCTGCATGAGAAGCCGTTCGCCGGAATCAACGGCTCCGGCAAGCACAACAACTGGTCAGTCGCTTACGGAAAGAACAACCTGCTCAATCCCGGCAACGACCCGCACCAGAACGCGATCTTCCTGACCGTGCTGACCGCGATCATCGAAGCGGTGAACCTGCACAGCGACCTGCTGCGCGCCGCCGTCACCGGGGCCGGCAACGACCATCGTCTCGGCGCGAACGAGGCGCCGCCGGCGATCATCTCGATGTACCTCGGCGACCAGCTCGCGGATGTGATCGACCAGCTTGAAAAGGGCGCGCCGACCTCGAGCCGCCACCCGGGCGCGATGAAGATCGGCGCCGATACGCTCCCGCCGCTGCCGCGCGACGCGACCGACCGCAACCGGACGAGTCCGTTTGCCTTCACCGGCAACAAGTTCGAATTCCGCGCGCCGGGTTCGAGCCAGTCCTGTTCCGGGCCGAACACGATCCTCAACACGATCGTGGCCGAGGCGTTCGACCGCATGAGCGACGTGCTGGAGAATTTGAAGAAAGACGAATTCAATTCCGGGCTCCAGAAGCACCTGCAGAAGGTCATCCGGGCGAACAAGCGGATCATCTTCAACGGCGACGGCTACACGGAGGAGTGGCTGAAGGAGGCCGGAAAACGCGGACTCCCGAACGCGAAGACCACCATGGAGGCGCTGCGCTGCCTGACCGCCCCGGAGAACATCGCGATGCTCGAGAAATACGGCGTCTACAACCGCCGCGAACTCGAATCCCGCTTCGAGGTGTTCCTCGAGGAGTATCACCGCCGCATCCGGATCGAGGGCGAGATCGCGCTCGAAATCGCCGCGAGCATGATCGCCCCCGTGGTCACCGCCGAATACGGCAAGGCCGCCCGGGCGCTCGCCGCCGCGAAGGAGGCCGGACTCACAACCGGGCTTGCCGCGCTGCAGAAGAGCGCCGCCGGCCTCGGCGCCGGACTCGACGAACTCAACGCGAAGCTTGATGCGCTCCGAACCGCGCTCGGCGGGCTGCACGAGGAGATCATCGCGGCGATGGCGGAGCTCCGGCACACGGTCGATTCGCTCGAACGGCTCGTGGCCGACGAGTGCTGGCCGCTGCCGAAGTACCGCGAAATGCTCTTCGTCTACTGAAGAAAGGAATCCAGCAGCATGTCGGACCCGGTCAAACATGAGTGTGCGGTCAGCATGCTGCGGCTCCGCCGCGGCATCGACTACTATATCCGCAAATACGGCTCCCCCTTCTACGGCTGCCAGCATCTCGCGCTGCTGCTCGAAAAGCAGCACAACCGCGGACAGGACGGCGCGGGCATCGCCTGCGTCCGGCTGAACCCGGAGCCGGGAGAGCCGTGCTATGCGCTCGAGAAATCGAACCGGAACATGCCGCTGGCCGACCTGCTTGAACGGATCGGCCGGACCATGCCGCCCCCGGGCGAAACGCCGACGGCGGAGGAGGCGCTGCGGACCTGTCCGTTCTGCGGCGAACTCTACCTCGGCCATCTGCGATACGGCACCTTCGGGCGGCAGGGACTCGACGCCTGCCATCCGTTCGTCCGGGCCAACTCGTGCCTGAACCGGACACTGCTGCTGGCCGGCAACTTCAACCTGACCGACACGCGGGAAATCTTCGCCCGGCTCCTCGCCACCGGCCACCACCCGGCCAGCCGGGCGGACGGCTACCTGATTCTGCAGCTGATCGGCCACTGCCTCGAAAAGGCGCTCGACGAAAAGCAGCATAATTTCGATCTTGCGGAAGTGCTGCGGCATGCCTGCGGCGAATTCGACGGCGCCTTCACGCTCTGCGGACTTCTTGGCGACGGCACATCGTTCGCAATCCGCGACGCTGCCGGAATCCGCCCCGGATACTACTATTTCGACGACGAAGTCGCCGTGGTGAGTTCGGAACGCCCGGCCATCCAGGCCGCCTTCGACTGCACGACCGCCGAGGTATGCGAGCTGCCCCCGGGCGAAGCGATGGTCATCGACCGCGACGGCAAGGTCGAATTCCGCCCCTGCCTGCCGCCGAAACCGCTGCGGCGGTGCGTCTTCGAGCGCATCTACTTCTCACGCCCGAACGATGCGGAGATCCACCGCGAGCGGCGGGCGCTCGGGCGGAAGCTCGTGCCGGCCGTGCTGAAAGAGGTGGATGGTGACTTCGCAAACACGCTGTTCTCGTACATTCCGAACACCGCGCAGGTCAGCTTCCACGGGCTGCTGGATACGCTGAACCGCATCGCCTGCGACGCGGGACATACCGTGCGCTTCGGACAGATTGCGGTCAAGGACGCGAAATTCCGCACCTTCATCGCCGACGCCGCCAGCCGCAGGGAGTTCTACATGCACATCTATGATGTGACTTACGGGCTGGTCCGGCCCGGCTCCGACACGCTTGTGGCGCTGGACGACTCGATCGTCCGCGGCAACACGCTCAAAAACGCGATCCTGCCGATCTTCGACCGGCTCGATCCGAAGAAGATCGTCATCGCCTCGGCCGCGCCGCCGATCAGGTATCCGGACTGCTACGGCATCGACATGGCCAGCCTGAAGGAGCTCGTCGCCTTCGAGGCCGCCGTCGACCTGCTGCGCGAACGCGGCCGGTTCGGCCTCCTCGAACGCTGCTATGAAAACGCAAAACGCGAACTCGAGGGCCCGGCGGAGGCGATGACGAACTGCGTGCGCCCGGTCTACGACGAATTTTCCGATGCGGAGCTCTCGGCGGCGATCGCCCGGCGGCTGCGCCCGGATAACATGCGTGCCGAATTCGCGGTCGTCTTCCAGAGCTGCGCGGACCTCGCGGAGTGCTGCCCGGAGCATACCGGCGACTGGTATTTCACCGGGAATTATCCGACGCCCGGCGGCTTCCGGGTCGTGAACCGCGCGCTGGTGAACTATATGGAACACATCGACGCCCGGGCCTACTGAACGAAAAATTTGCATGGGACATATTTACAAGGAGCAGAAATATGTATAATTGGAAAAAGCGGCGGGAGCGCGCCGCCTTCCTCGCGCTCGCCAACGGCGCGGTCTTCCGCGGCTGGAGCTTCGGCGCCCCCGTCGACACAGCCGGAGAAGCGGTGTTCAACACCGGCATGAGCGGTTATCAGGAGATCCTGACCGACCCCTCCTACGCCGGGCAGTTCGTCACGCTGACCGCCCCCGAAATCGGAAATTACGGCTGTAATCCGCAGGATGTCGAATCCCGCGGATTGTTTCTGAACGGCCTCGTGATCCACGAGCTCAACGAGCCGTCGAACTGCCGCTCGGAGGAGTCGCTCTCCGGATACCTGAAACGGAACGGCAAGCCCGGCATCGCCGGAATCGACACCCGGAGCCTGACCGTCATGCTGCGCGACGAAGGCAGCCAGAAGGCGTATCTGCATACCGCGGACGAGCCGCTTTCGGAGGCCGAGGCGGTGGACCGCGCCCGCGCCTGGGCAGGACTCGACGGGCAGGATTACGCCGCGAAGGTCACGGCCGGGAAACCGTATGAGTGGAACCGCGAAGGAGATTTCCACGTCGCCGCCTTCGATTTCGGCATCAAATACAACATCCTGCGCGGCATGGCGGAGAACGGCATGCGCGTGACCGTGCTGCCGGCCGCCGCAACCGCGGCCGATGCGCTCGCCCTGAAGCCGGACGGTGTTTTCCTCTCGAACGGCCCGGCCGACCCCGCGGCGCTCCGTTACGCGATCGATGCAATCCGCACTCTCGCGGGCAAGGTCCCGCTCTTCGGCATCTGCCTCGGGCACCAGCTCTTCGGCCTCGCCTCCGGCGCGGAGTGCGGGCGGTTGAAATTCGGCCACCACGGCTGCAACCACCCGGTCCGGAACCTGCTGACCGGCAGGGTCGAAATCACCTCGCAGAACCATAACTTCGCGCTGAAGGCGGAGACGCTGCCCGCCGCGCTTGAAGTCACCCATATCAATTTGAACGACAACACAATCGAGGGAATCCGCCACAAGACGGAGCCCGCCGCGTCCGTCCAGTTCCATCCGGAAGCCGCGCCGGGGCCGCACGACGCGGGCTGTCTCTTCCGGCAATTCCGGCAACTCATGGAGCGCTGAATCATGACCAAACACATCTTCATCACCGGCGGGGTGGTTTCGAGCCTCGGGAAAGGAATCACGGGGGCCGCGCTCGCGATGCTGCTGGCCAAACGCGGCTACCGCATCGCCATGCAGAAGCTCGACCCCTACCTGAACGTCGACCCCGGCACCATGAGCCCGTACCAGCACGGCGAAGTCTTCGTGACCGACGACGGCGCCGAGACCGACCTCGACCTCGGCCACTACGAGCGCATCGCGGGCGTCCGCTGCTCGAAGGCCAGCAATTTCACGAGCGGGAAGATTTACAGCAACGTGATCGCCCGCGAACGCTCCGGCGGCTACCTCGGCGGCACGGTGCAGGTCATCCCGCACATCACCGACGAAATCAGGCGGGCGATGCAGTCGCTGCACCGTCCGCAGGTCGATATCGCGATCACCGAAATCGGCGGCACGGCGGGCGATATCGAGAGCCTGCCGTTCCTCGAAGCGGCGCGGCAGTTCAAACTCGCGGCCCGCCGGGACGACGTGATCTTCCTGCATCTGACGCTCGTGCCGTACATCCGGGCCGCGAAAGAGCTTAAAACCAAGCCGTCGCAGCACTCGGTCTCGACGCTGCGCAGCATCGGCATCGCGCCGGACATCCTGGTCTGCCGGACCGAAATTCCGATGGAGCCGGACCACTTCAAAAAACTCTCGATGTTCTGCAATGTCCCGGAGGATTCCGTGATTGAAGAGCTCGATGTTCGCAATTCGATCTACGAGGTTCCGCTCGAACTCGCCCGGCAGGAGCTCGATCTGAAGGTGCTCGAGCTGCTCCGGCTCGAGCCCGGCGAACTCGATCTGGCCGAATACCGCAGCTGGCTCGACGGCGTGCTGCACCCGGAGGACGAATGCACCGTCGCCGTGGTCGGCAAGTACATCAAGCATCAGGACGCCTACAAGAGCATCTACGAGGCGCTGCATCACGCCGGGATCAGGAACCGCGCGAAGGTGAAATTCCTGCTCGTCGAAGCCGAGGAACTCGAAACCGGCAGTGCGGACGAACTCCTGAAGGAAGCCGACGCCGTGCTCGTGCCGGGCGGCTTCGGCGAACGCGGCGTGCGCGGCAAGATCAAGGCGGTAGAATACGCCCGGACGCGCAACGTCCCGTTCCTCGGCATCTGCCTCGGCATGCAGTGCGCAGTCATCGAATTCGCGCGGAACGTGCTCGGCTGGAAGGACGCGAACAGCACCGAATTCGACGAAATGACCCTCCATCCGGTCATCGACCTGATGGAAGAACAGCGCAGCATCACCGACAAGGGCGGCACGATGCGGCTCGGCGCATATCCGTGCGTGCTTGTTCCGAAAAGCAGGAGCGCGAAGCTCTACAGCGCCTCCGAAATCAGCGAACGCCACCGCCACCGTTACGAGTTCAACCCGAAATTCAAATCCGAGCTCGAAGCGGCGGGACTGACCGTCGCCGGTACAAGCCCGAACGGGATGCTCGCCGAAATCGTGGAACTCGCCGGCAGTCATCCGTACTTTATCGGCTGCCAGTTCCACCCCGAATTCAAATCCCGGCCCCAGCAGCCCCACCCGCTCTTCGACGGGCTGGTCGCGGCGGCGCTGCAGAGAAAGAGAGGAAACTGATATGCCCAGACGCAACGACATCAGAAAAATCATGCTGATCGGCTCCGGCCCGATCGTGATCGGCCAGGGGTGCGAGTTCGACTATTCCGGCGTGCAGGCCTGCAAGGCGCTGAAGCGCGAAAACTTCGAAGTCGTGCTCGTGAACAGCAATCCGGCCACGATCATGACCGACCCGGAATTCGCGGACCGAACCTACATCGAACCGCTGACCGCCGACATCCTGCACGAAATCATCTGGCGCGAACGCCCCGACGCACTGCTGCCGACCCTCGGCGGACAGACCGCGCTGAACCTCGCCATGGAGCTCGACAAGCGCGGCATCCTCGAACGTTACCAGGTCGAACTCATCGGTGCGACCGCCGAAGCGATCAGCCGCGCCGAGGACCGCCAGCTCTTCAAGGAGAGCATGCTCGGCATCGGGCTCGACCTGCCGCGCTCCGGTTCGGCTCACTCGATGGCCGAAGCGCAGGCGGTCGCATCGACCATCGGCAGCTGGCCGCTCATCATCCGCCCCGGCTTCACGCTCGGCGGAACGGGCGGCGGCATCGCGCACGATGCGAAGGAGTTCGAGGAGATCGTCACGCGCGGACTCGACGCCAGCCTGAACTCCGAAGTCCTGATCGAAGAGTCGCTGCTCGGCTGGAAGGAGTTCGAGATGGAGGTCATGCGCGACAAGGCCGGCAATGCGGTCATCGTCTGTTCGATCGAAAATCTCGATCCGATGGGCGTCCACACCGGCGACTCGATCACCGTCGCGCCGATCCAGACGCTGACCGACCGCGAATACCAGGAAATGCGCGACGACTCGCTCGCTGTCATGGCCGCCATCGGCGTCGAGACCGGCGGCTCGAACGTGCAATGGGCCGTGAACCCCGAAACCGGACGGCGCATCATCATCGAAATGAATCCGCGCGTATCGCGGTCGAGCGCGCTCGCCTCGAAGGCGACCGGCTTTCCGATCGCAAAGATCGCGGCGCTGCTCGCGGTCGGCTACACGCTCGACGAACTCCGCAACGACATCACCGGCAGCACGCCGAGCTGCTTCGAACCGTCGCTCGACTACATCGTGACCAAAATCCCGCGCTTCACCTTCGAGAAATTCCCGATGGCCGATTCGACCCTCGGCACTCAGATGAAGTCGGTCGGCGAAGCGATGGCGATCGGCCGGAATCTGAAGCAGTCGCTCCAGAAGGCGCTGCGTTCGCTCGAAACCGGGAGGGCCGGCTTCGGCGCCGACGGAAAAGACGGCAGATACGAGTCGATGGACGACGAAACCATGCGCGCCGAACTCATCCGCCCGAACGCCGAACGCATCTTCGTTCTCCGCGCCGCCCTGAAGCGCGGCTGGAGCGAAGAGACGCTCCATGAGCTCACGAAAATCGACCACTATTTCCTGCGGCACCTCGCAGAGCTCGCGGCTTTCGAGGAGGAGATCCGCTCCGCCGGAACGCTCGCGGAGCTCGAAAGAGACCAGCCGCTCTTCCGGCAGGCCAAGGAGTTCGGTTACAGCGACCGCCAGATCGCGTACCTGCTCGGCGCGACGGAGTCCGGAGTGCGCGCCGCGCGCCGCCGCACCGGGCTCGAACCGGTCTACGGCACGGTCGACACCTGCGCGGGGGAGTTCGAAGCGATCACCCCGTACTACTACTCCACCTGGAGCGACGGCGGGGAACCGGTCCGCAGCCACGGCGGAAAGAAAACCATCATGGTGCTCGGCGGCGGTCCGAACCGGATCGGCCAGGGCATCGAATTCGACTACTGCTGCTGCCACGCCGCCTTCGCGCTGCGCAAGGCCGGATACGAGGTGGTCATGGTCAACAGCAACCCCGAGACCGTCTCGACCGACTACGATACGAGCGACAAGCTCTACTTCGAACCGCTGACGCTCGAAGACGTCATGCACATCTACGAGCGCGAAAGCTGCTCCGGCGTGATCGTCCAGTTCGGCGGCCAGACGCCGCTGAACCTCGCGCAGCAGCTGAAGGCGGCCGGAGCGAACGTGATCGGCACCGCCCCGGACGACATCGACGCAGCCGAAGACCGCGACTTCTTCAAGCAGCTCGCCGCCCGGATCGGCATCCGCCAGCCCGAAAGCGGCATCGCGCACAGCGTCGAAGAGGCGGTCGAGATCGCGGAGAAAATCGGCTATCCGCTCCTCGTGCGTCCGTCGTTCGTGCTCGGCGGCCGCGGCATGGTCATCGTCTACAAGGAGAAGTACCTGCGCAAGTTCGTCGAAGAGGCCGCCGCCGTCGCGGAGGGAAAACCGATCCTGATCGACCGCTTCCTCGAAGACGCGACAGAGCTCGATGTTGACTGCATCTCGGACGGCAAGACCACCGTGATCGGCGCGATCCTCGAACACGTCGAACCGGCCGGAATCCACTCCGGCGACTCCGCCAGCGTGATCCCGCCGATGACGCTCCCGGAAGCGCAGCAGGAGAAAGTCCGCGACTACGCCCGCGCCTTCGCCCGCGAGCTCCGCGTCTGCGGGCTCATGAACATGCAGCTCGCCGTGAAGGACGATGAAATCTACATCATCGAAGTCAATCCGCGCGCTTCGCGGACCGTTCCGTTCGTCAGCAAAGCGACCGGCGTGCCGCTGGCCGGGCTCGCGGCGCGCTGCATGGCGGGCGAGTCGCTCGAGGCGATGGGATTCACGAAGGAGGTGCATATTCCGTATACCGCGGTCAAGGAGGCGGTTTTCCCGTTCGTAAAATTTCCCGGCGTCGACATCGTGCTGTCGCCCGAGATGAAATCGACCGGGGAAGTCATGAGCCTCGACCGCGAGCGCGGGCTCGCCTACCTGAAGAGCCAGCTCGCCGCCGGCAACCGGCTCCCCGCCTCCGGCAACGTCTTCATCTCGCTGCGCGACGAGGACAAGCCGAAGGCGGTCAGGCTTGCCGAAAAGCTCGTGAAACTCGGCTACAACCTCTACGCCACGCTCGGAACTTCGACGCTGCTCTACAATGCCGGAATCAAGACGCGGGCGGTGTTCCGCATCTCGCGCGGCCGTCCGAACCTGCTCGACCTGATCAGGGAAAAGGAGATCCAGTGGATCATAAACTCGACCGAATCGGGCGCGGAAGCGATGGTCGACGAGATCCGGATGCGCTCCCAGTCGGTCGTCTCCGGAATCCCGATCACCACCACGATCGCCGGGCTGACCGCCGCGATTGAAGGGCTGACGGACAAAGCCGATTTCGGCCGCTTCGAGGTGTGCAGCCTTCAGGAGTATCACCGCCACATCCGCTGACCGGGAAAATGGCGGGCGCCGGCGGACAGGACAGCACACCGGCCGCCGGCACCCGTTTCCTTCCCGCCGGACAAACATGCAAAATATTTTGGATTTTTTGAATATTTCATATTTAATAATATAATATTTTCCGATCAATCCTCGTTAATACGGTAAAGAAATCGCAGAACGGACAGATCAACCGAAGCAAAAGGGGATGGAATATGAAAATGATCGGAACATGGTGTGCGGCACTGCTGGCGGGATTCCTGGCAGTCGGAACGGCGGCGGAAACGGTGGAGATCCGCGACAATTCGGGCAACATCGTCGGCCGTGCGGACCTGGACGGCTACTATTCATCCGACGAACTGAACCGGAAACTGGACGAGGCCCGGAAGGATATGCAGCGGCTGCTGGAGGAACAGCGGCGGAAGGCCGCCGATGAAACGGCCCGGCAGGTGCGGCAGGCGATCGAAAACGAGCGGGCGAATCAGGCGCGGATGCGTCTCGAAATCGAGCGGGAAATCGAGCGCCTGAAAACCAGCTACAGTCCGATCGGAACAATCACGTTTTATTATGACGCCGCCGGCTATCTGACCGGCAGTGCGGCCGAAACCGACGGCGCCGTCGTCCGCCGCAACGCCGCCGGGACGGTCATCGGCACGGAACTCATCGAAGGAGGCAAAACACTCTATTACGACGGCAGCGGCAACCTGACCGGAGCGCGGGTCGTCAGCGGCGGCACCGCGCTCGTATACAATGCGGCCGGGGAAGTTTACTCCCGCGAAGTGACGACAGGTGAGCTGACCACCTACTACAACGCCGCAGGCCGGGTCACCGGAACCAGCCGAAAGGCCGGAAATTCCACCGTATTCCGGAATACGGCCGGCTATATGACCGGCACGATCACGGAAGCGCCCGGCCGCACCACCTGGTACGACGACATGGGAATCGTCACCGGCACGGCCCGCACCGAAGCGCTCTGCCGGAAGTTTTATGAAGGGAAACTCGTCGCCGTGGACAATCCGGCCGAACTGCACGAGAGAAGAAAGCAGGAAGCCGCAATGAACGTACAAACCGCGCAGGCCCGGCGCAATGAGGCCGGCAGAAAGACGGTCCGCCACTACGACGTCAACGGCAGGCTGATCGCCACGACCGAAAGCGGCGGCGGAACCATCCGGCGTTACGGCGCGGCGGGAAAACACATGGGAACCACCGCAGCGGGCAGCCGTTAATATTCCGCGGCAAGAACAGCAGATCAGTCGAAAACCGATCTGTGAACCGCCAGCTGCAGCAGGAACGTCCCGGCGGCGAAGACAAAGGTCCAGACTCCGTAGACCGTAAGCTCGGGAATCCGGTGACGGTTCGACGCCAGCACGCAAAGCGCCGCCAGCACCGCGGCAGCCGCCGGCAGACTGACCGCATACTCGAGCAGAAGATACGCGGGCCGGAACGGGACGACCCCTTCCCGGCAGAGCCAGGTCAGCAGCACCGGCAGCGCAAACTGCGCAAGCAGCGCCCAGGCAAGGAGAAACCCCTTTCGGTCTTTCGTCTCGCTCATCAGACACCAGGCTTCGAGCAGGATGCAGACGCCTGCAATCAGGCTCAGGCTCGAACTGATCGCGATGGCGTCAAAGAGCCCCATCCGTCCCCCGTTTCCGGAATACGAAGAGCTCCCGCTTCGTCCCCGGAATCAGCGTCCGGCGGCGCAGCTCGAAATACGGTTCGAACGCCGCGAGAAACCCGTCCGCATGGTAGTTCGGAAAGATGTCCTCGCGGGTCGAAAGCAGCCGCCGGACCTGTGAATCCTCTTTCGGCACGAACTCGATCAGCAGCGTGCGGCCGAGCCCGGCCAGCGTCCCGGCGATCATCGGCAGCGGAACGTTGTGGGTGATCGCCAGATGGTGAACGAGCGCCAGCGCCATGACCAGATCGAAATCGCAGCGGGAGAAAAAGCTGTCGCGTTCGCGGTTGTCCCAGCCGATCGCCGGAGACGGATTCGCAAGGTCGATCCGCAGCGGCAGCACGTCCGCAATCTTCCCGCGCTTCAAAAACCGGTAGTGACGATCCACCGCGACCGGGTCGATGTCGGCGGCGACCACAAGATTCCCGTCCCGCGACGCGAGACGGCTGAAGACGCCGGTGTTCGCGCCGAGGTCCAGCACCCGCCGGGGACGGAGCTCCTCCGCCGTCTGCGCCACAAGCTCCTTCTTGGCCGCAAACGCGGCGTCGCCGTAATTCGTGTCGCTGTAATAGTCGCCCCACTCGGTTTTGCTCTCCGGCAGTTTCAGACTCCGGACCAGCGAGCGGAGGCTCTCCGCAAAGGCGATCTTGCTGCCGACGGACACCCGGACGCGCTTCGTCTTCTCCGCCGCGGCGCGGCCGTCCTGGTGGCGGCGCTGCATCTTCGCATGCAGATGGATATGGAACAAAAGCCCCGGCGAAAAACGGCTTTTCCACGGCAGCAGCTTCGAAGCCAGCTCGAGCGGAATCCCGTCGAGATACTCCGCCATGACCGCATTGAATCCGGCATCCCGCTTCGCCATCAGCGCCAGCGGAGCAAGGAAGTGCGAACAGAACTGTCCGTAGGCGCTCCACGGCCGGTCGTCCGCCGTTTCGAACGACAGCAAATCGATGAAGACCGGACGGCCGCGGCGGAACTGAACGTTGTAGGCGGACGCATCCTTCAGCATCATATTATGTTCGAGCGCGATCCTCTGAATCTCAAGCGTCAGAAGCGCGGCGTCCTTCAACTGCCCGAACGACCACTCGTACGGATAGGAGACGAATTCGATCTTCTCCGCCTTCAGCGTTTTGAACGAACCGGGTTCGACAAGCTCATCGGCCTCCCTGAACGGAACCAGCAGCCCGTCGCGGCAGAGCCGCTCCCGGAGCCCGGAGGAGCAGAAGCGTTCATAATTCTCCCGGTAAACCGGGTTCACGCTGCGGAGGATCGACCCGTCCGCCGCAACGAACACGGTTCCGGACGGATCGCGGAACGATCCGGCATTCCTCGTTTCGCCCATCTCACCGCACCAGGAACGTCCGGATTTCAAACGGGCGCAGCGTCAGCTCGACCGAGCCGTCGACGATCGGGAGCTCTCCCTCCTCGGTCCATTCGAGCAGATTCGTCTCGACCAGTTTCGTTCCCCGCGCGAAGTCGAGCACAGCCGTCGAGCGCCGCCCGTCGGTTTCGACCACGCGGATGACCAAAGCATCGGACTTCTCCGCCTTCTTGACCACCTCGAGAGAGACCCCCTCGCCCCCGGCCACGCGGCACGGCAGCGCGAAGGTCCCCTTCCCCGGCAGCACGGCCGGAGCACGGTTCAGGCAGGCAGCCTCCTGCATGACCTCGGAGCCGCAGAGGCCGCCCGCGTGCGGCAGGAAACTGTAAGTGAAGAAGTGCGTCCCCTGATCCGCCTCGGAATCCGGATAGGTCGGCGAACGCAGCAGATTCAGGTCGAGTGTCCCGGCGTCAAGCCGGTAGCCGTATTTAGAATCGTTCAGCAGCGCTGCGCCGCCGCATGCGTCGGAGATATCGACGTAACGGTGCGCCGCGACCTCGAACCGCGCGAAGTCCCACGACGTGTTGCGCGCGGTCGTCCGCCGGACGAAGCCGTACTGGATGTCGCAATAAGCCTCCTCCGCCCGCACCGTGGTCGGAAAGGCGACCCGCAGCATCCGGTGCCGCTCCTTCCAGTCAACCTCGGTGTTGAAGTCGAGCCGCTTCGAGTTCTCGGTGAGCACGACCTGCTGCCGGATCGCCGACCGGCCGACCGTCAGCTCGAAGGTCAGCGCCTGCCGGACCGGGCCGGATTCGCTTCTGAACGCCTTCACCCCTTTCGCATAAGCGGGCGGCGTATCGACGTACGTGAAATCGACGTCCCACGCATCCCACTTGTTCGGCTGGTCGACGTAGAGCGCGAGCAGATTCGCAGCCGCGCCGGCCACGACGTCGCGCCCGATCGTCTTGTCGAAAGCGGCGACGAGCCGCGCATCGGCGTCGAACTCATAACGGACGAGGTCGTTCTCCAGCACAAGCGAATCGTCTGCCTCCGGGGGGAACGCCTCGACCGCTTCGCCGCGGTACAGCGTCGTCACGCTCTGCGGCGGAAATTCACCGAGCACCCAGACTCCGTTCTCTCCGGCCTGGGTCAGCAGCTCGCGCCCGGCGCCGTCGGTGATGCGGTGCGAGGCCCACTCCTCCGGCAGCGCGACAGCCCCGGTGTAGTCGTACGAAAGCGTGTTGACCACGGTCAGCGCATCGCCGTCCGGCGCGGTCAGCTTCGCGGCCGCGGAACGGACCAGGTTTTCGCACTCCGCGAGAATCATGGCGTGCTCGGCCTCGGTCACCTCATAAACCTTCCGGATCGAGGAGCCCGGAATGATGTCATGGAACTGATTGATCAGAAGCACCTTCCAAAGCCGGTCAAGCGTTTCGGCCGGATAATCGGCCGCCGGCAGCACCGAACAGATGAACTCGGTCTGCGCGAGCATCTGCTCGCATTTGCGGTTGTTGCGCTTGGTTCGCGCCTGCGTCGTCAACGTGCCGCGATGAAGCTCCAGATAGAGCTCGCCCGCCCACTCCGGCAGCTCGCCGGCATGTTCGGCCAGCCGGGCGAAAAACGCATCGGCCCGGTCGAAGCGGACCCGCGGACACCCTTCGAGGTCCGCCGTGCGCAAACCGTGCTCGATATGCTCCGGGCGCGGGCCGCCGCCGCCGTCCCCGACGCCGAACAGAGTGATGAATTCCGGCAGGAAATAGTTCTCGTTGAAGTTGTTCACGGCATAGTTCAACTGCTCCGGCTTCAATGCCGAATTGTAATTGTCCTCGGGCGGGAAATGGGTCAGCACCTCGGTTCCGTCGATGCCGCGCCAGTGGAAGGTATGGTACGGGAACTTGTTGAACTGGCTCCACGAAATTTTCTGGGTCAGGAACCAGTCGCACCCGGCCTTGCGGATGATCTGCGGCATGGCGGCCGAATAGCCGAACACGTCCGGCAGCCAGAGGTTGCGCACGTCCATGCCGAACTCGTCCATATAGAAGTTCTTGCCGGCCAGGAACTGGCGCACCATCGACTCGCCGGAGATGATGTTGCAGTCGGCTTCGACCCACATGCCGCCCTGCAGCTCCCAGCGGCCGGACTTGACCGCCTCTCTGATCTTCGCGTAGAGCTCCGGATAATGCTCCTTCACAAACGCGTAAAGCTGCGGCTGCGACGCGCCGAACACATAGTCCGGGTAGCGCTCGAGGTTGTAAAGCTGGCTCGAGAAGGTGCGCGCACATTTGCGGATCGTTTCGCGCACCGGCCAGAGCCAGCCCGTATCGATATGGGCGTGGCCGACCGCCGCGGTCGAGAGCGCCGAATCGGTCGCCCGCATCGCAAGCTGCGGAGCGACGCAGCTCCGGGCGGCGGCCGCGTTGGCCGGATCATCGGCATAAGCCGAAACCGCCTCGTTGAGCGCCATGTTCAGCTGTACGGCGCGATAACTCTTCTCCGGCAGCGTGCGCAGCAGAGAAAGCAGCACTTCGAAGTCGTTTGCAAGATTCCACGCCTCGACGTTGAAGCGGCCCATCTTCAGGTGGCGGATGTCGCCGACCTCGCAGCGCCAGTCGGTTCCGGGCGTGATCTCGTCGCCGAGCAGGCCGTTGCCGCCCACCTCCGCGTAGAAATCGACCGTTTCGCCGCCCCGCGCCTTCGGCGTGAATTCCAGCAGGTTCTTGCGGTAGTTCGCGGCAAAGACGCTCGTATTCGTCAGTCCGCAGAACGGAACGCCGCCGTCGTCGAAAATCAGAATCTCGCCGCCGAGCTCGAGCTTGAACCAGACCGGTTCGCCGGCCCACGCCTCCGGAACCTTCCCGGTGATGTGGAACCAGGCGCTCTCCCAGAGACCGCCCCAGCAGTCGCCCTCGGCGGCCGGGACATAGCTCCCCTCCAGCCGCTTCGCCCACGGCACCGGATCGACCGAATGGAACACCTCGGCCTGGAGATCGACGGTTTCATAGAAAAACTCATTTTTGAGCCGCTCCAGAAACCCTTCCGCGCGCTCACGATAAATCTGAAACTCTTTCTCGTTCATCTTTCCTTCCCGTTCCGCCCGATGCGGTTGACCGATTTCAAAAGTGCATAACAACTTTCCATATGCGGAACCGGAACACCGTGCTCCGCCGCCAGCCGGACCGCGTTGCCGAGGATCGCCTCGACCTCAAGTTCGCGCCCGGCCTCGTAATCCTGCAGCATGCTGGTTTTATACGCCGGGAAGTTCCGGGTATATTCGATCTGCGCTTCGGCGTTCGCCTCCGTCAGCGCCACGCCGCACGCGTTCGCGACTGCGATGACCTCCCGCATCAGCGCCCGGCAGAGCCCTTCGAGCTCGTCGCGCTGCGTCATCTGCTTCGTCGTCGCGCCGCCGGCCAGCACCGAAACCGGGTTGAACGGCAGATTCCAGAGCAGCTTGTTCCAGCGGACGAAACCGATGTCCTCGCAAAGCTCGCATCTGACCTTCGCCGCCTCGAACAGCGCGGCAAGACGCCGCGCCTCCGCGCTGATTCCGGCCGGATAGTCTCCCATCTTCAGCTCGCCGCTGCCCAGGTGCAGCACCCGGCCCGGTGCCGGACGCGAAACACCGATGTAGGCGACCGTGCTCAGCAGCCGGTTGTCGGGGAATGATTCCGCAACCTTCCGTTCGATATCGATCCCGTTCTGGATCAACACGATCGTGCTCTTTGACGAACGCACGGCGGGACTCAACAGCCCGACCGCATCCGCCCCCGGCAGCACCTTCGCCGCCAGAATGATGTAATCCGCCTCGCCCTCGAACTCCGACGCATGCTTCAGCACCGCCGCCGGCGTGAACTGAAAATCGCCGGCGATGCTTTCCACCGCGTAGCCCGCGCGCGAAACAGCCTCGTAATCGCTGCGCGCCACAACCGTCACCTCGGCGCCGGCCTGCGCCAGCCGCCCCGAAAAATAGACGCCGACCCCGCCGGCGCCGATCACCAGAATCCTGCACATATCCGTACTCCGTCGTTATCCTAACGCGTTCCGAAAATCAGTGTGCCGACCCGCACGATCGTCGAACCGTGGCGCGCCGCGATTTCATAGTCGCCGCTCATCCCCATCGACAGCTCCGGCAGCTCCCGGCCGAGCTTCGCTTCAAGCTCGTCGCGGGTCAGCCGCAGCAGCTCGAAGATCGCCGCGATCTTCACCGGTTCGGCGTCGAAGGGCGCCATGGTCATGAATCCGCGGAAATCGAGATTCGCGCACGCCGCCGCGCGCCGGGCGAACGGCTCGAGCTCCGCGACCGGCACGCCGGCCTTGCTCGCCTCGCCGGAGACATTCACTTCGAGCAGGACGGCCGGGCGCTTCCGCTCCTCTCCGGCGATCCGGTCGAGCCGCTCGAGCAGCGCAGCCGAATCGACCGAGTGGATGACCTTCGCCAGCTGCACCGCCTTCCGGGCTTTGTTCGACTGCAGGCGGCCGATGAAATGCCATTCGATGTCCTCCGGCAGCCGGGCGGCCTTCTCCGCCAGCTCCGTCACCCGGCTTTCGCCGAAGGCGCGGACGCCCGCGTCGTACAGCTCCCGGATCGGCTCGACCGGAAACGTCTTGCTGACCGCGAGAAGCCGGATCTCCGCCGGATCGCGGTGCGCCTCGCGCGCCGCCGCATCAATCGCGGCGCGCACTTCCATGTAATTTGCAATTACCGGACTCATCGCGCCGCTACGCCCTGTCGTTTGCGAATTTCAGTCTGTTTTCGGGCGGGCGCGACGTGATCTTGGTTCCGGGCGGCAGGCTTTCGGTCAGCCAGACGTTGCCGCCGATCACGGAGTTGTCGCCGATCGTGATGTCGCCGAGCACCGACGCGCCGGAATAGATCGTCACGTTGTTGCCGATGGTCGGATGGCGCTTGTTGCCCTTGATCAGCATGCCGCAGGCGTCCTTCGGGAAATTCCCGGCGCCGAGCGTCACTCCCTGGTAGATCCGCACGTTGTCGCCGATCACGGCCGTCTCGCCGATCACCACGCCGGTGCCGTGGTCGATGAAGACCCCGCGCCCGAGATGTGCGCCGGGATGGATGTCGATCCCGGTCTGGCTGTGAGCGTGCTCGGTCATCATGCGCGGAATGAACGGCACCCCCTGATGATAAAGCACATGCGCCATGCGCTGAATCGTAATGGCCTTGATGCCCGGATAGCTCAGGATGATCTCGTCGTACGAAGTCGCCGCCGGATCGCCCGCATAAGCCGCCTCGACGTCGAGCTTGACCGTTTCGCGGATCTGCGGCAGCGCGTCGAGCAGGGCGAACACCGCCTCGTTCGTGCCGCACTCCTCGCAGGAGCGCACCTTGCGCGAGTAGCGGATCGCCCGGCACATCTGGTCGAACAGCTCGGAATAAATCTCCTTCAGCAGCTCCGCCACATCATGCGCGATCATCTCCTTATGCCCCTGCCGCCGGCCGTCGAAGCCGGGGAAGATCACTTCGAGAAGCTTCTCGGTGATCTCCACGATCTCGGCGCGGCGCGGCAGGTTGACGCCGTCCAGATGGTTCACGCCGAAGCCGTCCCTGTAGGTTTCGCCGATCCGGTCGACGATCTCCGCGAGACGGACCGACGCCGCCCCCTCGAGGTCGCTGAAATCATATTTCAAAGGCTGCATGGTATTCACTCCACATTCTGTATCTGTTCGCGCAGCTTCTCGAGCTCGCTTTTGAAGGCGACCACGAGCGGCGACACCGCAGGGACCCCGGCTTTGTTGCCGAGCGTCGTGATCTCCCGGAACATCTCCTGCATCAGGAAGTCGAGGCTGCGGCCGACCGGCTTCGACTCCGCCAGGAACCGGCGGAACTGGCCGAAGTGGCTGTGAAGCCGCGTGATCTCTTCGGTCACGTCGGCTTTGTCGGCGTAGAACAGCACCTCCTTCAGCAGCCGCTCATCATCGCCGGGGACCGGAATCTTCTCCTCCTCAAGCCTGGCCAGCAGCCTCGCCTTGATCCCGGCATTCATCTCCGCCGCCAGCGGTTCGATTTCGGCCAGCAGGGATTCGAGCAGCCGCTCGCGCGATTCGAGGTCGTTCTTCAGCGCCGCGCCCTCGTGTTCGCGCATCTCGCGGTAGCCGTCGAGCGCGGCGCGAAGCGCCTGCTCGTATGCGGCGGCCATGCCGGGCGACTGCGCATCGGGCCGCGCCGCCGCGACGACCCCCGGAATCATCATCAATTGTTCGACCTGCACCGCATGATCGAGCCCGGCCTCGCGGCGCGCCCGGCACGCCGCCTCGATGAGGGCGGCCAGAAATCCGGCATCGACCACATTCCCCGCCGTCGCGGCGGAAGCGGAACTGCCGATCTTCAGCTGGATCGAACCGCGGCTCACCTCCTCCGCCACCAGCCTGCGGGCCAGCGGCTCGAACTCCGAAAACTCGGACGGCGCCGATACGCGCAGCTCGAACTGCTTGCGGTTCACGCTCGAGATCTCCGCCGTAACGCGGATTCCGTCAAATTCGGCCTCTCCTTTGCCGAAGCCGGTCATACTAAGCATTGCCGCCGTCCTCCACGCCGCCGTCCTCCGCGCCGCCGCTCTTCTCAAGCGGCTTTTCCGTCGGAACGACCGGCTCCGGCGGCGGCGTTTTCCGCGCCTCCTCCTCTTCCGGCAATTCGATCGGAGTCTGCGCATTTTCCGGCGTCTTCAGGATACTGACGGTGGCGGCGTCCAGCTCTTCGGTTTTCATCTTGCCGGCGAAGTTGATCGTCCACCCGGTCAGGTCGCCTTTTCCGGTACCGCAGAACACAACGCACCTGCCGGGCTCGTCAAGCTCCCAGGCCAGCGAGAGCTGCGGGCGCGAAGAAAGCGTCTCCCGCGCTTTTTCGATCTCCTCCGGGTCGAGCGTGCCGGACGGATTCAGCACCAGCGGAAAATTCGTCTCGATCACCGACGGGAAGTCGAAACGGACCCGGTTGAACTCCGCCACGCTGAGGTCCTCGTACAGATAGTTCCGGGCATAGTCGCGCGCCAGCTGCATCGCACTTACAATCGGCAGCCCGAACTTTTCGAAATTCTTCCGGACCAGACGGTTCGGATACCAGTACTCCATGCTGCCCGAAGAGGTTCCGAAAACAAGATAGTCCTTGTCTTCTCCCGGGATGCGCCAGGTCACGCAGATCTGCAGCACCTCGCTCATTCCCTCTCCCGGCTGGCTGCCGCCGGGCAGGACCGGCCCGACCAGCAGAACCGGGCGGTTGAATTTGACGAAATAGAGCTGCTCGGCCGAAAGCTCCGTCGCATGCTCGAGCAGATAGGCGCGGGCGCGCTGCACGGCACGGTCCTGATAATAGGCGTCGGAACGGCAGCCGGCGGTCAGCCCGAGCAGCGCGGCAGCCAGCATCATCCCCGGCAGAATCGTCCATCTCTTCAGTATCGGCATAAAAACATATCTCCTGTATCGATCGTGTATAAACCAAACTATACTCTGTTTTTCGCATTTCGTCAATCCGATTTGTCCGATATGGCATTGAAATTCCGCAAAAACGAATTAATGTAATAATAAACGGAGGTTCTTTCAGATTTTTATGGTCCCGACAGCATTTTACGGCGGCAGCTTCGATCCGCCCCATCTCGGCCATCTCGGCATAGCGAAACAGGCGCTCGCTTCGGGAAAGACCGCGAGGGTGCTTTTCGTTCCGGCCTTCGACCCGCCGCACAAGTCCGGCGGCAAACGCGCGCCGTTCGCCGACCGGCTCGCCATGACCAGGCTGCTGGCGGAGGGACAGCCCGGAATCGAAGTCTCCGACATCGAAGGGCGCCTCGGGCTGCACCCATCCTACACCTTCGCCGTTCTGTCGGCGCTGGAAAAGGAACGCCCGGGGGAGCGGCTCCAGCTGCTGATCGGCGGCGACAGCCTGCTCTCTCTGCACGAGTGGGCGCACGCCTCGGAACTGGCGGAGAGGTATGAAATTCTGACTTATCCGCGGCGCGGCGAACTCCCCGTCGCGGCGGAGCTCGCGCGCTTCTGGCCGCCGCAAACCGTGAAAAAGCTGCTGGGGGGCGTTCTGCAGGGAGATTTTTTCGAAATATCTTCCACGAAGATCAGAAACGATGTGGCAAAAATGCACCGGATGCGCCATATTAATAGCGGGACGACCCGGCGTGTGGAGGAGTACATCCGGAGAAATCATTTATACGGACAGGAGAAACCAATGACGAACGAAAAGAAACTGACGCCGGCCGAACTGGCCGACTTCTGTGTAAAGTGCGTGGAAGAGAAGCTTGCCGAAAACACGGTGAAAATCCATGTCGGCCCCTCTTCCTCGGTGGCGGATTACTTTGTGATTTCCACCGCGAATTCGGAGCCGCAGCTGCGCGCGCTGACCGGGTTCCTCGAACGCGAAGCCCGCGAAAAGCTCGCGCTGCGCCCGCTGTCGGAATCCGGCGAGAGCGAAAGCGGCTGGATTCTGATCGATTTCGGCACGGTCATCGTGCATATCATGACCCCCGAGGTCCGCGACCGCTACAACCTCGAAGGCCTGTGGGGCGAAAAGCCCAGCGAAGAAGCGGTCAGAACGCTTGCGGAGCATCATCCGTAAACGGAACGGAAACGGTAAAACCGCCGGCGCCGGCGCGGCGGCCGAGTGAAAATTGCCTCGAAGTTCAAAAGAGGAGGCGACATATGGCTGAATTCAAAAACAACGGGGAAAGTTGGAACGAGTTCCAATGGGAAAAAGAGATCCGGCGCGACGAGCGGCGGATCAGCTGTTATTTCCGCGAACTTCCGGGCTGCCTCGATCTTCCCGGCGAAGAGGAGATGATTTTCAGCACGCTTCTGTCTTCGCCGGACCTCGTGCCGACCGGCGGCAACCCCGACTCGCTGCGGTTCTGGCAGCGGCCGGATGAGGACGATGAAGAGTACGAGGACTCCGACGATCCGCCCCGGCGCCGTCCCGGCGCCGAGATCGTCGAGGAGATCGACCGGCTTGCGACCGAATGGAACGTCTGCTGCGCTTCGTCGCTGCGTTCGAACCTCGATCTGCACGGGCTCGGCATCGTCTGCGCCTACGGCAAGCTGCTGGCCAGAACCGCGGATTTCGTCGATACGGAGGCGGATACGGCCCGCGGGCTCAAGATCAGTCTCGGCAAACGGGCGCTGGCGGACCTGAACGAGCTGGTCGGCGCGCTCGAGCAGCTCAGCACGCTCCAGCGTTCGCTGGCGACCGATCTCGCATTGGCCGTCGAACTGCTCGGCCACGTGCGCGAACGGCTGATCGATCTCGTGGAGCAGCTCAGGAAATGAACAGCAGCCGGCGCTCCGCGTCGACCGCCCTCGGCGCCGTCGCGCTTCTCGCCGTGGCGGGAGCGGCCACGGCGCGGGTCTGCTTCGATGTCGTCGCGACGGACATGGTCTATTTCCTCGTGCGCGCTTCGGAGACGCCCCGGCTGGTTCCGCTGGCCGGATTTGTCGCGCTTTTCGAACTTCTGCTGCTGCGGGTCAAACCGCGGCGGCTGCTTGAGGTGTTCGCGCCGTTCGTGCTCGTGCTGCCGTTCCTCCCCTTCCCGCCGTCGGTCAATCTGCTGGCCGCTTATGCCGCCGCCGCGGGGCTGACCGTCTACCGCGCGGCGCTCGTCGGCGCATTCGACGGCAAAAGCGCGCGGCAGTTCACCGGCCGGCTGCCGCTCCTGTCCGGGCTGCTGACCGTCCTCATGTGCGCGCTCGGCGTCCTCGCCTCGAAGCTCGCCTACGACCGGCTCTTCCTGACCATGTCCGACTGGGGCATCTACACGGCAATGGCCTGGAACACGTTTCACGGCGAAATCCTGCGCGGGACCTGGCCGGTTCCGGATTTCTCGGCCGGACACTTCATGCCGGGCTTTTTCTTCCCGATGTCGGTCGTCTTCGGGCTGCTGCCGTCGGTATTCACGGCGTTCGGCTGCGGAGCGCTTGCGCTCTGGGGCAGCGCCGTGCTCGTCTGGCTCTTCGCCCGGAAACGCGGCTTTTCCCGGCCGTACGCGGCGGCGTTCGGTCTCATCTGGCTGCTCTACCCGTCGGTTTCGAACCTGAATTATACGCTGTTCTACGGCGTCAACGCAATCGTCAGCTTCATCCCGGTCTTCTTCGGTTTCTACCTGCTCTACGAGGCGAAGCGCTATAAGCTCGCCTTCCTGGTCTTTCTCTTTTCGCTCACGCTCAAGGAGACGGTCGGAATCTTCTGGCTCGGCTGGGGAATCGTCAGCTTTTTCGAGGGGCGGCGGCGCGACGGCGTTCTCTACGGCGCGATCGGAGCGCTCTATTTCCTGCTGGCGGTCAAAGTGCTGATTCCGTATTTCGCCGGTGCCGACTATATCTTCTACGGCCAGTTCGAGCAGCTCGGCGGCGGCATGACCGATATTCTTCTGTCCCCCTTCACCCGGCCCGGAGAATTCTGGGGACAGGTGCTGCGAATCAAAAACCTTCAGCTGCTCGTCCTGCTGCTTCTGCCGGTATTTCCGGGCGCGCTGAACCGGCCGTGGCTGCTCGGCGCAAGCGCGCTGCTGCTCGGCTTCAATTTCGTGCGCGGCAGCGAGGAGATCGTGAATCTCGTCCTGCAGTACCAGGTCGAAACCATCGCGATGTTCACCGTCGCGCTCGTGCTCGGCGTCCGGCAGGCCAAAGCCTCCGGCCGGCTGCCGCGGCTGCTGGCCTGGCGCCTCGAAGGGGCGAAAAAGCAGAATACCCGGCTGGCCATGACCGCCGGGACGCTCGGCTGCGCCTTCTTCTCGCACGTATTCTTCGCCGAAACTTTTTACGGCAAGAACAATGTCGGCAAAATCGACGGATTCACGAATGCGCAGGAGGAGGTCTCGGAACTGAAGAAAATCATTCCGCCCGGCGTGAAAATCAGCGCGGGCCAGCAGCTTGCGCCGCAGTTTCTGTTCCGCAACACGCTCTACGGCGAACAGCGCCCGGAGGGGGAGTTCGTGCTCTACCACATCGGCGACGACCCGATCAGCGTCAGTCTGGAGCAGCACCGGAAGAATCTGGAAGACCCTGCCCTGGCCCCGGTCTGGAGCCGCCGTCTCGACGACGGCCGCACGCTGCTGCTGTTCCGGCGCGGCGCGGACCTGCCCCGGCTCAGGCCGTACGGGACGGTTCGTCCTGCCCGGTCCGTCCTGCCGCCCCGGCCGGCAGCCACGGAAGATGGAATCCGCTGCTTCACGGCGACCTTCCTGCCGGGAGAAAACGGCGGTGTGCTGGTCCGGCTCAAGCTGCTGCGGAAACTTGATGCATTTCCGCGCATCTATGCGCAGGCGCTCTTTCCGGACGGGCGTGTATTCCGGAAATCCTTCTTCTTCGCCGACGCCGCCGTCGCGCCGGAGCAGCTTCCGGTCGGGGCAACCGATGAATTCACCATTCCGGTCTCCCCGGAAGAGCTGGCGAATTCCGAATTCGGAATCGGCGTACGGCTGCTGCCGTGACTCCGGATTCGGAAAAAGTCGGAATCGTCTCTCTTTTTCCGTAAATTCTCTCCCTCCCATTTCAAGCTGTTCCGCGGTATAATATCAGCAGAACAAACCAAGGAGGTTCTGCCATGAAACCGTTTTCACCGATCGATCCCGCCGCCGTGAAACTGAACGATCCGGTCTTTGCCGGACGGGTCGAAGCGTGCCGAACATCCACGATACCGTCCTCGGTGGCCAAATGCCGCGAAACCGGGCGGATCGATGTGTTCCGCCTCGCCTGGAAAGAGGGTATGCCGAACCGGCCGCATATCTTCTGGGACTCCGACTTCGCAAAGGTCCTCGAGGGAATGGCGCTCATGCTCGCGCTGAATCCGGACGATCAGGCGCTGGCCGGCGAACTTGACGGCTACGTCGATCTCGTGATCTCCGCTCAGCAGCCGGACGGCTACCTCAACACGCACTTCACGGTGGTCGATCCCGAAAACCGCTGGAAAAATATTTACGACTGCCATGAACTCTACTGCGCCGGGCATCTGATGGAAGCGGCGGTCGCCCACTTCCGCGCCACCGGCAGCCGGAAATTCCTCGACGCGCTCTGCCGCTACGCCGATTACATCGCAACCGTGTTCGGCAGCGAGCCCGGCAAAATTCACGGCTACCCGGGCCACGAGGAGATCGAGCTCGCGCTCTGCAAGCTGGCCGATGCGACCGGCGAAGCGAAATATCTCAAGCTTGCCCGCTACTTCATCGACGAACGCGGCAAACAGCCGAATTTCTTCGAGCTCGAAGGACAACAGCGGCACGCGTCGCTGAACGTCGACTCGCTGGCAAACCGCCAGGCCCACATTCCGGTCCGCGAACAGACCGATGCGGTCGGCCACTCGGTGCGCGCGCTCTATCTCTACACCGGCATGGCCGACGTCGCCATGCGGACCGGCGACCCAAGCCTGCTCGATGCCTGCCGCACGCTTTTCGACAGCGTCGCCGGGAAGCGCATGTACCTGATCGGCGGCTGCGGCTCGACCCCGGTCGGCGAGGCGTTCACGAACGACTACGACCTCCCGAACGACACCGCCTACGCAGAGAGCTGCGCCGCGATGGCCCTTGTGCAGTTCGCGCGCCGGATGGCCGACGCGACCGGCGAAGTCCGTTACGCGGACGTGATGGAACAGGCGCTCTACAACGGCGCTCTCTCCGGCATCTCGCTCGGAGGCGACCGCTTCTTCTATGCGAATCTGCTGACCGTGGACGACGCGACCTTCACCTTCGGGCACATTCACACCGAACGCCAGCCGTGGTTCGACTGCTCCTGCTGTCCGACGAGCTTCTGCCGTTTCCTGCCGCAGCTCGGCAGCCTGGCCTGGTCGCGCCGGCCCGGGGAACTGCGCTGCAACATCCCGGCCGCCGGCAGCGTGACATCCGGCGGAGCGGCCGTCAAGGTTTCCGGCCGTTATCCGTATGACGGCGAAATCGGTTTCGAAATCATTTCGGGCGGAAACTTCGTCCTGAGCGTCCGCATTCCGTCCTGGTGCCGGAGCTGGAGCGCCGCCCTCAACGGGAAACCGCTCGAAACCGGCGCGAAGGAGGGATATCTGACTGTTTCGCGCGACTGGAAGGCGGGCGACCGGCTCGAACTCCGGCTTGAACTCACCGTCGACGTGGTCCGGGCCAATCCGAAGGTAACCGCCGATGCGGGAAAGATCGCCCTGATGCGCGGCCCGGTCGTCTACGCGCTCGAGAGCGTCGACAACGGTCCGGGCGTCAGCACACTGATCGTCCCGGCGGAACAGGCGTTCCGCCTCGGCGAAGCGGAGGGGCTCGCCGGAGTCCCGGCGATTCTCGGCGAAGCGCTGCGCGAATCAGACGAGTCGGAAGGACGGCTCTACTTCCGCAACCGGACGCCGTCGCGCACCCGGACCGGTTTCATCGCCGTGCCGTACGCGCTCTGGCAGAACCGCGGCAAATCCGAGCTGGCCACCTGGCTGCGCAGCAACTGATCCGCGACCGGGCCCGCGTCTTCCCTCCGCGGCCCGCCGGTCAGTATGCGGTCAGCGTCAGCGGAGAGAGTTCAAACTCCGTCCCGGCATCGCCGTAGAGGTCCACGGCGAACATCGAAACCGCTCCGGTCCGGCCGCCCCAGGCCTTGGCTTCGGGGCTGCTGGAGTGGGGCCATTCGAGCTTCGAAAGCTCCACATCGAACTCGCTCCAGCCATCCTTCTCCGCGACCGGCTCCAGCCATCGGCAGACGCCGTTGTCGCCGCTGGAGGATTGGTACAGCAGCTTGACCCGGAGCGGCTTCGTGCTTCTGAGCGCAAAGCGGAGGCGGTTCCACACGGTTCCGTCGATCTCCCGGCCGCGCAGCGCCGGGGCGATCCAGCCGTGGCCGCGGGTCAGGATAAAGCGGTTATTCGCCGTCTGCCGGACGCCGAAACTCTTTTCGAAGTCGTCGTCCCGGTGATCCCAGCGGTCGCCGGCGATCTCTTCCGCCCAGTCGCGGAACCGGACGCCGGCGGCGGCCAGCAGGATCGGCACGCCGGTGTTGTCCGAAACGAACTCGACCGCTTTCACCCGGCGGAACGGCTCCGGATTGTCGAGAATCGACGCATAGAAACCGAAGCTCGCCTGCACGAGCGGATGCTTTCCCTGAAACGCCACAGCCGCACCGGCCCGGTCGAACGGCGCGTACCAGTCGCCGATATCGCGCCCCTCCACGACCGGCAGCGCGGCCGTGCCGCCGTCGGCATAATGCAGAATCACCCGGTACAACTCTTTTCCGCGCGCCGGATACCAGGCGGTGTGGAAGAGAACCAGCGACCGGAGAGCCTCCGGGCGGTGGAATATGATCTCAGCCTTTTCGGGGAAAGCGGGCGTTTTGACCCCGCGCAGAATCAGGGCCCGGCCGTCGGCGGGAATGCGGTACGGGACCGCGTGAAATTTCAGGTCGCCGCGCGGTCCCTGCCGGAAATCCGGCAGTCCGGCACCGGTCCAGCCGCGCACGCCGGACGGGTCGTCGGTGAAGCTCCGGTTCGCGATCTTCTCGAACGGAAGGACGAAGCAGTCGGCCGCCGGAATCCGGGCGAAGTGCTCCAGCAGCGGATTCGCTTCGCCCTGCGCCATCGGCCGCATATTCCGCCTCTTTGTCCCCGTGTCGTTCACAAGATTTGCGAACAGCGCCGCGGCGGCCGGATCGCCGTCCAGCCGCTCGAGCAGTTCGACCTGCGAAACGGTCACGCTCCCCTCCCCGATCCCGAAACCGGCGATCAGCATGCCGGGGCCGTCCGGATTGTACGGGAAACCGGTTCCGAGCAGATTGACCGAAAGCGGATAAAGCAGCGCGCGGCCGACGATGCCGCCGTCTCCATTCAGCCCGGCCTGAAAATGCCGGGTGCTCAGACCCGCAAATACCGGATGGTCCGGATCGGCAAGCTCCATGATCGTCGATGCCGATTCTGCCCGCTTCTCCGGCTGCTTCACCGAATAGCCGGGCAGAATCCAGTTCAGATTCGCGCCGGGCGGCAGATTCAGCAGCAGCAGCTTGCCGCCCTTCTTCACGAATCCGGCCAGCTGCCCGCCGGCGGCGGCCAGCGCCGCGGCGGATTCCGGATCGGCCGCCGAAACGACCAGCGCTTCAAAGTCTCCGGTCTGAGAAAGCGTCCTGAGTTCGGGCAGTTTCAGCGCCCGGAGCCGCCCGCTGCCGTTGTCCCACTTGGCCATGCGGCGTTCGGGGCGGATTTCCGGGCGGGGACCGCCGCGGAAGAACGGGAATGAGCGCTCCACTTTGCAGTCGCCGGCGGTCAGCGTCGCCCGGAGCTCACAGAATCCCGGAAATCCGGCTTCGAGCTCCATCGGAAAAACGCTGCGCTCGACCCCTTCCGGCAGCGCAAGCTCGCGCACGACCGGTTCGCCGGTATCGACGGCCTGTTCCCCGTAACGGAAAACCTGCAGTTCGAGCCGGGCTTTCCGCGCCTTCATCGAGTCGTTGACGACGATGAGGCCGAACCTGAGTTTACCGCCGGATACGTTCGGCTCCCAGTTCTCCACGCCGACATAATACGGCCGGATCAGCTCCGAATAGGCGGGGTAGATGATGTCGCGCCGCCCGGTCCAGAGGTGATAACCCTGAAAACGGATGTCGGCGCGGAACCGGTCGAACGCGTCCCCGACGATCGCGTTTACGAACGCCGCCGCGCCGGGCGGCTCCGTCGCCGCCGGGAGATAGCGCTGCTGCGCGAGAAAGGCGCGCAGCCCGTACCAGCGGATATCCGCGATGCGCTTCCGGCGATTCAGCTCCTTCAGATACTCTTCCACGCCCATTTTTCGGTTGAGCGGAACAAGCTGTTCCGGCTTGTTGTGGCCGACGTGAACCGACTCGAACACGGCTGCCGGCTTTGCGAAAGCCTCCCCGCCGTATAACTCCTCAAGTCCCCGGAAGTAGCGGTCGAAATCCTGCTCCGCGAAATTCGGCGCCATCTGGCTCGTCACATTATAGAGGTGCGAATCGTAGAGGTCGGTCGCCACCGGAACGCCCGGGATGCCGAACGAGTGCAGCCCGCTGCCGGTATTGAACGGCCGCATCGGATCGAGCGGTTTCAAAGCCCGGTAAAGTTCGTTCAGTTCGTCGGCAGTCGAATCGGTCCACACCTCGTTCGAGAGCGTCCAGATCACGGCGGACGGATGGTTGTAGTCGCGGAAAATCCGTTCGCGCCACTCGTAAAGCGTGGTGTCCATGAACTCCTTCCGCTGCTCCGGGGTCGGAAAGACCAGATCGCTGAACACCCGGTGGAACATCGGGAATTCGTCGATGACCAGCAGCCCCTCCTCGTCCGCGATCGCAAGCAGCCGGTGCGAATCCGAACCGCCCATGTGATAGCGGATCGCATTGACCCCGGCTCTCTTCTGGCGGCGCAGATCGGCGCGGAGCTTTGCGTCGGAACCCGGTTCCGTGCGTTCCCACCCGCCGGAGGTCAGGATATTGCCGGCATACAACCGAATCCGTTCTCCGTTCAGGCAGAATTTGCCGCCGACCGCCCGGAAGTCGCGGAAGCCGAACCGCCCGGAGCTCTTCGCCGCGACCTTTCCGGCCCGGTCGAGGATTTCAACGTCAAAGCGGTAAAGCTGCGGATCGGCGGGACTCCATAACTTCGGGTCGCGCAGCGGGAAACGGACCTGAATCCGGTTCTCTCCCGGCTTCAGCGCGAAGCTGCCGAGTTCGGCCGCCTGCGCGTTTCCGGCCGCATCGACGGCCGTCGCCCGGAAGACATACTCGCCCGGAGCGAGATGGTTGCGCAATTCCAGGACCGCGTCGAGCGCGCTCTCCTTCACAAGCGGCGTAAGCAGCATCCTCCGGACGTTCAGCGCAGATGTGATTTTCAGTGTGACATTGCCGGTGATGCCGCCTGAATTCGAAGAGGCCGAGAACATTTTTCCGTAGACATGGCGGGGCGGATGTTCGCCGAAGTCGTTCGCGACCCACATCCGGAGCGTATTGGAGCCGGGCTTCACCAGCGGCGTCACATCGACCTCGAATCCGGTAAAGCTCCCTTTATGGGAGGCGGCGCGCCGGCCGTTCACGAAGAGCTCGGTTTCGAAGGCAACCGAGCCGAAATCGAGGTAAACCCTCCGGTTTCCGAGCTCCGCCGGAATGTCGAAGGAGGTGTCGAACCAGCCGCTCACATAGACCGGCTTCCCGGTGAACTGGTAGTTCGCGCTCCGGCGGGAGGCGTCCGGATAGGTGTCCGGAAACGCCTCGTGCCAGTTGTAATGCGGAACTTTGATCGTCTTCCAGGCCGTCGTCGG
The DNA here is from genome assembly GCF_009695545.1 of Victivallis lenta. NCBI lineage: Bacteria > Pseudomonadati > Lentisphaerota > Lentisphaeria > Victivallales > Victivallaceae > Victivallis > Victivallis lenta. The sequence goes on from NZ_VUNS01000013.1 coordinate 84,190, forward strand.
AGTCTCCGGCAGATGGAGTTTCGCCGCCAGCCCCGGCGCGGAGGCCGGACGCTTCGCGCTCTTCACCGGCGGCAGAACCCGCCAATTTCCGTTCAGCGACCGGAACTCCGTCCCGCCCCCGATCAGTGCCGCCCCGAAGAGCAGCATCGCCAGCGCCCAAGTACGTCTCATCGGCTTTCCTTCCTGATAACCTTACATTACCTGACCACTTATAATTATAGCAGATTCGGCGTTCAAAAGCAACCCCCGGCCGAAAAAACCGGTGAAATTTCCCGGTTTTCATTTGGCATTCCCCCGCTCCCACGTTATACTTAACAACATGGAACCGGTACAACGCAGGGAGAATATCATGATTGTCGTCAACACCGAAACGATTCCCGGCATGAAGATCGTCGAGCTGAAGGGGCTCGTACAAGGCAACACCGTGCGGGCCAAGCATGTCGGGCGCGACATCGCGGCCTCTTTCAAGAACTTCGTCGGCGGCGAACTCAAGGGTTATACCGAGCTCCTGACCGAATCGCGCAGCGAAGCCGTGGCCCGCATGCTCGCGCAGGCCGAAGAGCTCGGCGCCAATGCGGTGGTCAATGTCCGCTTTGCGACGAGCAGCATCACGGCCGGAGCCGCCGAGCTCTACGCGTACGGCACGGCGGTCGTCGCGGTGCCGTCGGAGGGCTGAACGATGAGCGGCATTTTCCTGACGGGCGCCGTCTTCGCGGTCTGTTTCGGAACCGGTTTCTTCTGCTTCCGCCTGACCGAGACGAAACGCGAGGAGTACCTGAAGAAGATGGAAGCGGAGCTGGCGGACATCGCGGTGACCGACCTCAAAAACGTCCCGGAGCCGGCCGCCGCCGGCGGGGCGCAGCTCGTCACCGGCTGCGTCGCGGTGGCGAACAACTATTTTCTCGGCGTCTGCGCCTCGATCCGGAATCTGTTCGGCGGAGAAATGCACGGCTATACCCGGCTCTGCACCGATGCGCGCCGGATGGCGCTCGTCCGCCTGAAACTCGAAGTCCGGGCGCTCGGCAGCCGCTGCATCTGCTGCCTGCGGTATGAAACCACGGTCATCCAGATGGAGCAGCAGGGGAACAAGCGCAGCGCCGCCGGCGTCGAACTCATGGCTTACGGCACCGCGCTGCTTCCGCCGGAAGGAAAAAACGCCTGATCCAGAGCGCCTCATTCTGCAGCGGCCTCCCGTCCGTCCCCGCAGAATTCCAGTTACGCGCTTTTCCGCCCGTCCGCATCCCCCCGCGCACTCCTCCGCGCCACGTCCGCCGTCGCGGTCTGCCGAACCCTCCCCGGCATGGTTTCATCCGGAGTTCCGGGGTTTCTTCCGTCACTTCCGCCGAATTCCGACCGAATCCCGCATGGATTGTTCAAAATCCGGTTCAAATTTCCGTTTAGCGGCGAAATAACCGGAACCGCCCCTTGCGCCCGCATGAAATAAGGACCATAATATAAACAGAAATCGGAACAATGGAATGAATTTCATGAACTATCACAGCAAAACCAACCGGCTCACCGAAATCTTTATCTGCGACCTCGCCGCCGAACGCTTCGGGGCGGAAGCATACCTGCCGTCGGAACAGCGCCTGGCCGAACAGTATCAGGCCAGCCGCAACACGATCCGCCGGATGCTCGATACCCTGATCTCCGACGGTACGCTGCTCCGCGACGAAAACCGCCGGGTCCGGGTCAATCCGGCTCAGCCTCAAAAAAACGCGGCGTCCGACCGGCAGCAGTTGAATTTCGCCTGGGCGTACGCGGCCTACCCCGACCCGATGGTCTCCGAAGTCAGCTCCGGCATTCAGGACTATATGAGGGAAAAACAACTGAACCTCCAACTGATTGCAAGCCACGAAAGCCATGAGACGGTCCTGAATGCGCTCGGGCACGCGCCGCAGCTCGGTTTCGACGGTGTCCTCGTGCTGAATTACCGCCAGGAACGCTATGACAGCACCATCGACCGGCTGCTGGATTCCGGAATCCCGGTGGTGACGGTCGGACCGGCCGGAAAATCACGCGCCGGCTCGCTCAGCGGAGACGACTTCGGCGGTGTGTTCGCCGCCATTTCCCGCCTGATCGAAAAATACGACCGGCCGGTCTGGTTCGTTTCGGCGCCGGCGGTTCCCGCCGACCTCGAAAACGACGAGCGCTTTCTCGCCTACACCCTGGCCATGCGGAACGCCGGATTCGGCGACCGGGTGGAAGAGTACAACTGCATGGTGCTCTGCGGCGACGCGCCGAAATACTGGCCGCTGCCCCAGAAGCTGTTCCGGGCGCCGTACCAGTTTTCGCCGTTCCTGGCCCGGATGCAGTTTCCGGCCTCCGTGTTCTGCTGTGACGACTACGTCGCCAACCGCCTCTATCTTGCCGCGCACGAAGCCGGCCTGAAGGTCGGGCAGGATCTCGCCGTCATCGGATTCGGCGACCTGCCGTTTGCGAAACGCCTCGATCCGCCGCTGGCCACGGTCCGGGTCGATTCCCGTTCCCTCGGTTATCAGGCGGCGCGGCTGCTGCACCGGTCGGTCGCCGACAGGCTCGGCACTTCCGTCCGCCTGAAAATCCCCGCGGAATTCATCGAACGCAAATCCATGTAAACCGGAAGGAATTTCCATCATGCCAAAACGCTTCCCCCTGATTGAACTTCTTGTCGCCATCGCGATCATCGCCCTGCTTTCTTTTCCCGGCGAAAAGAAAACAGGCAAAGAAAAGCCGGGCAACGGCATGTGCGTCACTCCGTTCCCGGTCATGCCGCTGGCGGGCTTCGCCCCCCGGAAGAAACGCCGTTTTACCCTGATAGAACTTCTTGTCGTTATCGCAATCATCGCGATTCTGGCATCCATGCTGCTGCCCGCGCTCAACAAAGCGCGGGAGCGCGGACGCAGTGTGCAATGCCTGAACCACCTCAGGCAGATCGGAACCGCACATCAGGGTTATTTCTCCGACAATGCGGACTATGTCGGCTACGCCGCCCAGGGGCCCGGCTGGAGCGACGTCCGTTCCTGGCGGCACGCCCTCCTGCCCTATCTTGAGAAAGCCTCCCTGGCTGACCATACCGATACCGCCGACGTGAAATATCCCCGCATCCTGCAATGTCCCTCCGTGCCGGTGGAGGAGTTCGCACGATTGGACTGGCCGCAGGTCGGCGGCATCCAGAGCGCCTACGGCGCGAATACCTCCGGCTACGACGAATCCAATCTGGGAGTGTTCGGTTTTCTGAACGGCAAGACGCCGATCAAGCAGCAGATGGCGCGCGAGCCCTCCCAGCTCATGACGATCACCGAAGGGTACTGGTACCTGAACTACTGGGAACACTATGACGATGCGCCGCGCCATGACGGCGCCCGCAACCTGCTCTACCTGGACGGTCACGCGGGAGCACTCCGGGGGCAACTGCCGCGCAATCTCTCCTCCGACGACAAAAAACTCTGGTACCATAAATAGAAAGAGCCGCCATGCAGTTTCTTCGACCGATTCTTCTTCTGTGCGCCGGATTTCTCCTGTTCCCTGCCGCCGGAAACGATGTGTTCAACGGCTCCTTCGAACGCTCCGGCCGGCCCGACGGCTGGGAATGGAGCACGTTCGGCGGCGGCGACGCGGCTTGCGCAGTCATACGTTCCGGGGGCAACCGCCACCTGCGGATCGCCTACCGGTCGCTGCAGCAGCCCAACCGTTACGGCCAACTGCTGCAGAACGTGCCGCTGACTCCGGGGCGCATCTATCGCCTGAGCTGGAAAATGTGGGGAAAGCCCGCCCGGAACATCTGCTGGACGCTCGGGAAACACTGGAAACTGCGCCCGGCCCTCCCGTCCGTCACGCCGGAGGCGGCCCGCCACACCCTCCGCTTCCGGGCCGAACCGGATGAGTTCGACGGCAAACTCTATCCGGTCCGGCTGATCTGCGAAAACCTGACGCCGGAACTGAATCTCGACGACATTGAAATCACGGAAGAGGAGCTCCCGGCCGAAAGTGCCGTCACATTCGTTCCGCCCGAAAAAGCGCTTTCCGGCAAGGTGTTCCGGCTCCCTCGCCTCGACGGATTTCCGCGCGACGGCGGTTTCCCCGGCGGCGTCACCGTCTGGACGCCGGCCGATGATGCGGATTTTTCCGCCTCCTTCGCACTCGGCTGGAATCAAGACGGCCTGCTGCTGTTCTTCCGTGTCCGCGACGACGTCCTCCGCCCGGTCCCCGGCAGCGCCATGTACCTGGGGGACAGCGTCCAGCTCCGGATCGACCAGGATGGTGAACTCGCACCGCAGGCCAGACCCTCCGACCTCGAACTCGGTTTTCAAATCGATGCGGCGGGGAAATTAGCGACCTGGAACTGGAATACGAATATGCCGATTCCCGAAACGCTCGTCGAATCCGTCGTGACTTCCGGAGAAAACGGATTCTCTGCGGCAGTCCTGCTGAAAGACGCGCTGTTTGACCGGATCGACTTCCGCCGCCCGAAACCGTTCAGCTTCAATCTGATCTTCAACGACCGCGACGGCGGAGACGACCGCCGGGTCATCTCTTTCGCCCGCGGCATCCACGACTCGAAATCCTCGGCGGACAATGTGCTGCTCTTTCCGGAAGGGGGCGCTGAAACCGCCCGGGTCTGCGCCCGATATGACGACCTCAGGGAACATCTGGCGGGAATCTTCTATACGGCCGGCGCAACCGGAGATACGGCGGACTTCGTCCTGCGGCTGACGCCGGAGCACGGTTCCCCCCGCACGATTCCGCTGTGCCGCGCCACGCGGGTTCCGCCCGGCACAGCCGGCCGCCTCCCCTTCCGGCGCTCCGTCTCCGAACTGCCGGAAGGGCGCTGGACCGCAGAATTTCTATGGAACGGCCGGCCGGCCGGGAAACTCGCCTTCGAGCGCCGGGCTCTGCTTGTCCGCCAGCGCAAGATCTGGGAGGAGTTCCGCAGCCGTCTCTCCCGAATTGACGCTGCCTACCGCCGGCAATTCCCGGAACGGCTCCCGGCCGCGGCGGCGCTTTCGCTCCGGGTCCTGAACTCCGATATCCCGCGGCTGCTCAGTCAGATGGAAGCGGCGGAATCACCCGCCGAACGCCGCTTCTACGACCGGCGCGGCGAAATGACCGCCCCGGAAGTCGTCGAAGCGCTGGACGAACTCGAGCGGGAGCTTGCGGAATACCGCGCCGGACGCACGCCGCCGGAATACTGGTTCTTCCGGTCCGGCCCGGTCCTGCTGCGCGGCGGTTTCCCGTATGCGGAACTGGAGAGCTCGCGCGGACGGCGGCAGCTCCGGCCGGTGCTCTTCGCCGGATACGGCCACTTCACCGATGTGATCCGCGACCTGCCGGAATTCAGCGGCATCGGCGCCAACCTCATCCAGATCGAGATCGGCCCCTCGAGCATCTTTCCGAAGGAAGGGAAAAACGGTGAATTCTCCGAACCGGATTTCTCCGACCTCGAAAACCGCATTCTGCCCGCCCTCCGGAGCGCGGCGGAGCACAATGTGAAGGTCTGCCTGCTGCTCTCGCCGCACTACCACCCGGCCTGGCTGCTCGACAAATATCCGGACATGCGCGCCGATTCGGATTTTCTGAAGTACGAGATCACCCACCCGAAGGCGGAGGAGATGCTCGACGCCTACCTTGCGGCACTGATCCCGAAGCTCAAGGCGTCGCCGTGGAGCGCAGCCCTCCACAGCCTCGTCCTCTCGAACGAACCGGTCTATATCGGCTGTACGCCATACAACCCGCAATCGCTCAAGGATTTCCGCCATTACCTGAAGCAGAAATACGGAACACCTTCCGGCTTCAACGCGACAGCACAGCGCGATTATCCGGATTTCGACGCGATGACCGGACAAATCGAAACCGATCCGGCGCTCAGGAGCGAATTCGAACGGTTCCGGCGCGACACCTTCGCGGCCTGGCACCGCCGGCTGGCCGAACGCGTCCGCCGCATCTGGCCGGAGATTCCGCTGCATGCGAAAATGATGATCTTCTCGAGCCTGTACGTGCCGCAGGCCACCGACGCCGGAATGTTCGCTGCGTTCAGCGACTACAACGGCAACGACAACTACCGGATGTACGATTTCGACAACGCCGGACTGGCGCCTCACCATATCAGCAGCGAACTCGGCAGCGAACTGCAGCTGTCGGCGCGAAAGCTGTCAATCTGCAATTCGGAGAACCACATCATCGCCGACGGCGAAACCCGCCCGGTGCCGAACGGCCACATCTATACGGCTATGTTCGAACAGTACGCCACCGGCACCTCGGCCCTGATCACCTGGGTCTGGACCGACATCGATTACCTGAAATCGCTGAGCAGCTCCCCGATGTTCTGCGGGAACATCCGCAACCGCCCCGGCAACATCATCGCCCACGGACGCGCCATGCTCGACGCGAACCGGGTCGCCCGCGAACTCGTCCGCTTTTCCCGCTATGAACCCGAAACGGCGATTCTGCATGCGCCGAGCTCTCTGCTGCATGCGCCGGAACGCTGCAAGAATTCACTCGACGCACTCTACGCCGCAACGCTGCCGACCGGACACCGGGTCAGATTTCTTTCGGAGGAACAGCTCGGCAGACGGGAGTTCGGCGCAGTCCGCCTGCTTCTGCTGCCGGAATCCGAATACCTCGACCGCAAAGCGTTGGCCGGATTGAATGAATTCGTCCGCCGCGGCGGGCGCGTGATGGTCTGCGGCAAAGCGCCGCGTTACGACGAATTCGGCAATCCGCTGCCGGAACCGCCTGATTTTCCGAAACTTCCCCTCTCCCGCCTCGGCGCCGAACTCGACGCGACAACGCCGCTGCCGTTCCGGCTCGCCGTCCACGACGGCGCAGGCGGCGAAGGGCTCTACCTCCGCTGCGTCCCCGACGGAGACGCCTATCTGATCAATCTGGTCAATTACGGAAAAAACGCACGCAAGCTGAACTTCTCCGGCCCCGGAACTTTCCGCGACCTGCTGCGGGAAGAGACGTTCGAACCGGAATTCGAACTGCCGCCGCAAAAACCGCTGCTGCTGCGCTTTCTCCCCGCCGGAAAACCGTGACGCCTCCGCTTCGCGCAAACCTATTTGGCCGGGTCGATGCGGAGCGTTTCGAAGCGGTCCTGCGCCAGCGCGGCGAGTACGAGGAGCCCGACCGTCATCAATTGCCAGTAAGACGAAATGTCGAGCAGCGTCATCCCGTTGCGGAGCAGCGCGACGAAGAGCACGCCGATCAATGTGCCGACCATCGTGCCGCGGCCGCCGGTCGGCGAAGCTCCGCCGATCAGGACCGCAGCGATCACGTCGAGTTCGAGCCCGACGCCGGCGGAGGACGGATTCGCCGCTCCGACCCGGCTCATGCGGACCAGAGCCGCCACGCCGACCAGGATTCCGCAGATCGTATAAACGCCGACCTTGAGCCGGGTCACGTCGATTCCGGCATGGAGCGCGGTCAGCGGGCTTGACCCGAGCGCCCGCACATAACGCCCGAACGTCGTGTACTGCAACAGGAAACCACCGACGACCAGCACGCCGAAAAACAACACCACAGCGGCCGGAACGCCGAAAACCGTACCGGCGTCGAGCCAGAAGTAATCCGAAACGACCGCCGGGCGCCCGTCGTTGACCAGCAGCGACGCGCTACGGAACACCACCATCGTCCCGAGCGTGGCAAGAAACGGCATAAGCTTCAGCCGGGCAATGAGTTCTCCATTCAGAAACCCGGCGGCTCCCCCGGTCAGGACACCGAGCACGGTGCCGGCCGCGATCGCCCAGCCGTTGAGCGGAACGTAGATGCCGTTTTCGATCGCGACGAGCCCGGCCCCCGAAAAGACCAGCATCGAAACCGCCGACACGATCGCGCACAGCGAGAGCATCGCCCCGACCGAAAGGTCGATCCCGGCGATGATGACGACGAAAGTCATGCCGACCGCCGCGATCCCGGTCACCGAAGCGCCGCGCAGGATGTTCAGCAGATTCCGGACGGAAAGAAAATGCTCCGGAGCAAGCACGCTCCAGAGAGCGAAAATCAGGACCAGTGTGCAGAAAGGAAACAGTTGCCGGCTGTATCGACTCATTTTTTCAACTCCCCCGACCTTACAGGTCGTCTACGGCGGCGAGGTGCATAACCTCCTCCGGCGTACTTTCTTTCGTATTCAGATTCCCCGCCATCCGGCCGTTGCGCATGACGAGGATGCGGTCGGTCACCCCGAACAATTCATTCAGATTCGACGAGATGAGCAGAATCGTCCGTCCCCGCTTCGCGAATTTCAGCATCATCTCATAAATCTGCCGCCGGACTTCAACGCCGACGCCGCGGGTCGGTTCGTCCAGAATCAGCAGTTCCGCCCCGGAGATCATCCAGCGGGCGATCTGGATCTTCCGTCGCGTCCCCGCGTCGAGCTCGGCTCCCCGTGTCCGCGCGGAGGGCCAGCCGAATCCGAAACGGCGGCCGAACCGTTCACCGATGCGCCGCTCCCGCCACGGCGGAGCGAAAAAACGCATGCCGAAACGGACGTAGCCCGCCAGCAGCAGATTCGCCGCCCCCGACAGGCACGGGATGATCCCGTACCAGGTGCGGTCGTCCGGTACAAAGGCGATTTTTCTCTTCAGCGCTTCGCGCGGCGAGCGGATATCGACCTTCTCTCCGTCGATCAGAATCGATCCGGACCTGAGATTGCCGACACCCGAAACCAGCTCCGCCGTCTCGCTTCGCCCGGAACCGACCAGCCCGGCCAGCCCGACGATCTCGCCGCGGCGCAGCGTAAAGCCGACCCGGCTCACACGGCCGGAGCGGTCCGAAAGCTCCCGCGCCTCGAAAAACACGCGGCCGGGACGGGCGTCCGAAGCCGGGTAGAGCTCCTCAAGCTCGCGGCCGACCATAAGTTTGACCACCCGGTCGGCCGTCACGGCGGAACGCGCGCCCGAAAACACCTGCGCCCCGTCACGCAGCACGGTCACTTCGTCGGCGATGTCGAGCACGACATCCAGCCGATGCGAAATATAGACGACCGCCATCCCGGTATTGCGCAGTTCGCGGATGATCGCAAACAGCTCCTGCATCTCGCGGAGGGAAAGCGAAGCGGTCGGCTCGTCCAGAATCAGAATCTGCGCCTTGCGGTTCAGCGCTTTCAGGATCTCGACCTGCTGGCGTTTCGCCGGAGTCAGGTCCGCCACGACCGTGTCCGGCTTGAGCATGAAGCCGTGACAGTCGATCATATCATCGGCTTCGCGGTTCATCGCCCCGGTATCGAGCACCTGGACGAACCGGCCGCCGATCAGCCGTTCGACGCCGAGAAAAATATTTTCCGCCACGGTCAGGTCCGGCGCAAGATCCGACTCCTGGTGGACCATCGCAACTCCTGCCCGGACCGCTGCGGCCGGAGACGAAAAAGAGATTCGCGCTCCGCGCAGCAGAATTTCGCCGGAATCGGGCGGATAAATTCCGGCCAGAATTTTGGTCAGCGCCGACTTCCCGGCGCCGTTTTCGCCGCACAGGGCATGGATCGTGCCGGGACGAACGGCAAACGACACGTCGCGCAGCGCTTCGACCGCGCCGAAGCGCTTCGAAATATGCTTCATTTCAAAACTGTACACGATATCCGCCATTTCACAACCCCAATGCCGCCGGTTCGGACCTGATCATCTCATCGAGATTCGAACGGTTGACCACGAAAACCGGAATCGGCGTAACTGTCTCCCCATCCTTGCCTTCCAACATCTCCAGCGCGCGCAATACGCCCCGGCGCCCGATCTCGAACGGATTCTGCGCGATGATCGCCTCGACATTGCCGCGGCGCACGCCGTCGAGCAGCAGCGCCGAAGAGTCGAAGGCGATCAGCCGGACCTTGCCGGCCAGACCTTCGTTCAGCAGGGCCCGGTAAGCACCCTCCGACGTATCGAGATTGACGGTGAAAATCGCGTCGATGCCGGGATGCCGGATCAGGAGGTCGGTCACCAGCGGGCGCACATTGCGCAGCGAACTCTCCCCGAACGGCGACTCGACGATCTCAATCGCGGGATAGAGATTCCGGATCGTTTCGATAAAGCCGCGGGCACGCTCCTCGGTCGATTCGGAGTTCCGGAGGTGGTTGACGACGAGAATCCGGCCGTGACCGCCGATCGCGCGCGCCGCCAGCCGGGCGCCGAGTTCGCCGGCGGCGGAGTTGTCGGTGCCGACGAGCGGCAGGCCGTTCATTTTCCCGAGCGGGGAATCGATGATGACGCACGGAGTGCTCTTCATCGCTCTCAGAACCGGGCGAATGAGCGCTTTCGAATCGTTCGGAGCGATGACGAGTGCGGCCGAATTCCGGGTCAGCGCATCCTCGATGCAGGTGATCTGGCGCATATGGTCGCTCTCAAGCTCGGGACCGGTCCAGACCATCCGGTACGGAGTCCCGGCGGCTCCGGCCAGGGCGCCGAGCCGGACCTGATTCCACCACGGATTTTCGACGCCCTTCGGAATGACGGTGATGATTTTCCGCGGTACGGTTTCGGAGTGCCGGAGAGTTGCAAATTTACGGACGAGCCCCGCTGAAAACAGCGCGGCCGACAAAAGCAGAATTCCGATTGCCACCCAGGTGCGTGCCATAAAGAGTCCCTTTCCCCGGCATACAGTAGCGCCGCAGCAGCAAAATAGCAACCCCGGAACAGAGGATTTTCCAACAAGTCCGTTCACATGCTCGCCAAAACGACGCCCGGCGCCAGCCGGTCCGGGAGCAGAGCCAAAGCGCCCGGCTGCCGGAGGCAGAGGCGAAACAGCCTGACCACCCAATCAGAGGACCCGGCCGCTTCGCTCCCCTATTTCGCTCCCTGCCGGCGCAGCTCCTTGTTGTAGAGCTTCGTCGCGGCGGACTCGACCGCGCGCCAGAAGCCCGCGTCCTCGCGCAGCGTATCGCGCAGCGTTTTCCCGGAATAGATCTTCATGAAGCGGAACCGGTCGTTCCGCGTAAGTCCGATATCCATGGCGGAGAAGCAGATGCCGGCCGTGTCCTTCACCCGGTAGCGGTACGGCACCCGCTTCCGGATCTCCGCCCGGTGCAGGTCGATCACGTACAGGCGCGGCAGCTCGTCCGCGCACGTCGCATTGTCCAGCAGGAAATGGCACAAATAACAGTCGCGGTGGTTCAGCCCCGCATCGTGCATCCCCTTGACCATCATGGCGAGCCGCCGGTTCAGCGCATGGCGCAGCCGCGGCGCGGGCCGGTTCTCCGGCCAGTTGCGGCAGAAGTCCTCCAGACTCGTCATATCCTTCAGCTCGGCCGTAATCAGAAACGACTCGATCCGGGCCGGATTCCTCCCCCGGCACCCGTAGGCGCGCGAAGTCATCGTATCCACGCCGACCCTGTGCAGCAGCGCAAGCGCGTTGTACTCGTTCTGCGCCCCGAGCACCGGACGCTTGCCCATCAGCCAGTTCTTAATGATTTCACGCCAGCCGACACCGTGATGAATCTTCGCAAAATATCCGTTCCCGCCAAACTCGAAACGGAACGTCCGGCGGCTCTTGACCTTGCGGAACACCTCGCCCTCGAGCTCGGAAACCGCCTCGAACGGATCACGCCCCTTCCACGCCGCCGCAAACTCCGGCGCCAGATCGATATGGTCAGCCATTTGCCGCCTCCTCCAGACAGTCGACGGCCGCATCGGCCCGCCGGTAAAAATCAGCCGACGCCCCGTAAGCCTCCGCCGCGCTCCGCATCGTCTCCAGACGCCCGGGAGAGGTCAGGATCTCCTCGAGCAGCCGCTCGAACGCACCTTCGTCAAACGGTTCCGGCAGAACCGCGCCGCCCGACTCCGTCACATAATTCGCAAATCCGCAGTTTTCCGTGCAGAGCACCGGCGTCCCGGCCGCCAGCGCTTCGACCAGCACCGTGCCGGTCGCCTCGTTCCGGGCCGGATGCACGACCAGATCGGCCGCCAGCAGCAGCTCGGCCACATCGTCGCGGCCGCCGCCGAAAGTCACGCGGCCCGTCAACTTCAGATCGGCCGCCAGCGCCGCGAACCGGCCGCTCGACTCGCGCCCGGCAATGAAGAGTTTCGTCTTTTCCGCCGCGGCCCCGCGCAGGGAAGCGAGCGCCCGGAGCGTCCGGTCCACTCCCTTCGTGCGGAAGCCGGAACCGACTTCGAGCAGCAGCGTCTCATCCGGCATGACGCCGAGCTCCGCGCGCTTGCGTTCGCGGACCTCGCCGGCGTTTCCGGGGCGGCGGCGGTCGGCCGGAATCCCGGGAGGCAGCAGCGTAAAACGTTCATCCGGAGTTCCGTACACCTCCATAAAATCCCGCTTCTGGTTCGGCGTCAGATACAGAATGCGCGTTTTTGACTCCGGCAGAAAAACCGCCCGCTCATAGGCGAGAAACGTTCGATAACGCGGCAGCAGCGCCAGCACCAGCACAGGGTGGCGCGCGGCGCTTTTCGCAAAGCAGTTGTCCGCCGCGAAATAGAAGTCGAGCCCCGGCATGCGGTTGAACCCGAAAATCAGGTCGAATTTCTCCGCCGCCGCAAACCGCCGGACGGCCGCGGCAAACGAGCGCGCGCGGGCGTGATTCGAAAATCCCCGGCCGCGCAGCAGTTTGAGCGTCACGCCGGGGGGAGGCGCGTCGGGGCTCTCCCACCTCATCGTGCAGACGGTGACCGCATGACCGCGCTTCACGGCCGTCTCGGCGATGCGCAGCATATCGCGCTGAAGCCCGCCGTGCGGAAAATAACGGAAGATCGGGAACAGCAGCTTCATGGCACGATTCGATCCAGCTCGTCGTCGGCGAGGATCTCCCGGCAGTGCAGCGATTCGAGCTCGCGCTCAATCCGCTGACGCGCCGCCGGCTTCGAAGTCTTGCGATCGTTCGGGGACGGATTCAGGATCATGGTCGCATGATTCAGGTGCCGGACGAATTTCATGAGCTCCGGCGACTCGATGAAGCGCATGTCGTACCCGGCCTTCACCAGGGCGAGGTGCAGGGACTTGCCTGCCGTGTCGCCGTCGAAGAACCCCAGCCCGACCTCCCGGACAAGATCGGTCCGGTACATCGCGCAGTGGCTGCGCAGGTAGAGAACTTCCTTCCGGCTCTTCCGGCCGAAAAGCCGGCGGAAAAACGTCTCGAACGCTTTGCCGGCGCGCTTCCAGCGTGATACGAGCTCAAGCTTCCAGCTTCCGATCCCGGCGATCTTCGGCGACGCGATGATCCGGTTGATCAGGAAATCGAGCCAGAGGTCGTTGATGACGATCGTGTCGGTGTGAATGACCATGAAATACGGCGTATCGACCTCGGCAAGCGCAAGATCGAGCGCGCGGGCATGCATCTCCGGACCGGTTTCGCCCGGGACCGGCGGCCGCTCGATCAGCCTGATCCATTCGACGGAACGCAGGTATTCGGTCGACGCATCCTGCGAATCGTTGTCGACGACGATCACCCGGACCCGTTCGAGGTTCGTATGCCGGCGCAAAGAGCGCAGGCAGAGCTTCGTCAGGTCGACGGTCCTGTAATTCGGTATGATAATGGTTACTTCCGGCTTCTGCATTCTGCCCGCCCGTATTCCTGAATGTACTGTCAATCCATATTTCCTGAATAATATACCCTTTTTTATCGATTTGACAAGCAACCGCCGGAAAAATCCGCAAAAGACAGGAATTTCAGCTTCACGCCGGCGACAGTGCGGAACTGGAAACGGCTGCCGCCGCGCGAACCTTCCGGCGATTCGCGGCAAACGGCTCCAGCCGGAGCCGGACGCTGGAGCAGTCCGCCGTGATTTCCCGGCCGTCGGGGTCAACCCGGGGAGCGCCGAACATCTCCGGCGTGACGCCGAACATCATGCTGCCGCTCATTCCGGCGATCTCGATGAGGCCGTCGCTCTGCAGCGTGATCACCGCGTGGACCGGTTCGTCGTAAATGACCGTATTACCGGCCAGCCGCGCTTCCCGGTAAACCGCCTCCGGAAAGAGCCGGTGCGATTCGGCGCACCAGAAATGCGTCGTCGAATTGAGGTCGAGAAACGGCACCCCGTCGACGAAGCGCAGATAATCCACATGGTGATGCCCGTTGATGCAGAGCACGACGCGGCCGGGCGTCCGCTGCGACTCCCGCACGATCTTCAAAACCTCGCCGCGGTTCTTCACGCCGTGGACCGCCCGCTCGAAACTCTGGTGGCTGAAGAGGATGCACGGGTACGGCGACCCGAGAACCGTTTCACGCAGATAGGCGATCTGTTCCGGCGGCAGATACGGCAGCCGGCCGCCGTACGAATAGTAATTCTTCAGCTCGTAATGGATGTACCGGCCGTCGAGACAATAGTAGTTCGGGTCCAGCACGATCATGCGGAAATTGTTGCAGTCGAAATGATAATATCCGCACGGCGGAATGTTGTAAATCCGCTTGACGGCTTCGACCGGGCACTCGTCGCACTCGTGGTTGCCGAGCATGTGATAGGCCGGAATTCCGGAACGGTCGTAACGGTGGACGAAATCGACATATTTCTCCGGCGTATGGCAGAAATCCCCGAGGTGGATCATGAAATCGACCTTCTCCTCCCCGGCCCGTTCGAGAATCCGGTCCAGCCGCTTTTCCGGCGAGGAGTAGAAAACGCCGGGATGATGATGAAGATCCGCAAATGCGGTGAATTTTACACGCTGGATGCTCAAAATAACAAAACTCCCTCTATTGAAACGGATAAATGCGTCCGTTCCGCCGGACGCATTTTCCCGCATGATGCCGATTGCGGCGACTATTCGCCGGTGCCTTTCCCGTCGCTATCGGATTTCATTCTGTTCTTTCCGGGTGATCAGGCAGGCCATGACGCCGCCGGGGCGCGAAGCGGTATCCGCAGTGAACCGGAGCCGCCCGTCCGTGTACGCCGACGGGATTTCACCATTCGGCGTGCCGTCGAGCTTCAATGCTTCGACCCTGCCGCCGGAAGGCAGCGCCAGGGCGACTTCGACCCTTCCTTTTTCAAGCAGCAGCGGCGGTTTTCCCCAGCTTTCCAGGCGGGAGAGCCGCCCGTCCGAGAATTTCTGCTTCGTCGCGCCGAGGTTGGTCAGGTGAATCAGCAGAATGCGTCCGCTCTCCGCCAGCGGACGGTTGTCGAGCGACAGCAATGCGACGGTCTGGTAAACCGTTCCGTTCCGCAGTTCGGCAAAAGTTCCGGAAGCTTCGCGGCGGAAGGTGAACACTTCGCTTTTCGGCGTGACGACCGACAGCGTTTTCGCCGGCGCATCGAGCGTGATCTCCCCGGTGGCGGAGGTGATCCGGCCGGTCTCCTTCAGCCGTTCGAGAGCGCTCCGGGCCGCGGCCGGGAGCGCGGACTGCCGGCCGAGGTTCCCCGTCTCCAGCTTCCGGACGCCGGGAAAAGAGGCGGCGGCATTCAGCGTGCCGATCCGGGCATACAGCCCGAGCAGCGAAAATTCGTCCGGATAATCGGCCGCCTCCCCGAAGTTCTTCACGCCCCGTACCAGTTCCGGCGACCATTCGAAGGCGAAGGCCGGAGCGGCCGCCTTCACGTCGCCGCGCATGAAAAGCATATGGATGATCCGCTCGGCAAGCTGGCCCTGCGGGTCGTTCACGAGATCGAACCCCATCGGCTGCTCCGTCTTTTCCATGTACCGCCGGTCGTGCGACCACGCGAAGCGGTAAAGCCCGTCCCAGTCCTGAAGCCCGGCATAGCCGCCGGCCAGCGGCGCGGCCTCGACACGCCAGACATTCGGGTTGCAGAAATTGAATTCCGTGACGATATACGGCTTCCCGAAAACGCGCACCGGCATCATATTGCGCGGCAGGTGCGCCTTCCGGCCGATCGAGGAGCCCTGCGCATAGAGATGGGGCAGCCGCCACGGATTCGCCGCAAAACGCGGATGATCCCAATACTGGTGGTTGTCGACCAGGTCGAGTCCGCCGCGCATACCGGCGAGCGTGGTTTTGTTCAGGAAGTTCAGGTCGGTCACAAGCGCTGCCATCTTCAGCTCGTCCTTCAGATACCGGCTCTGCTCGGCGATGCATTTTTCCTGAAGAGAGTTCAGGAATTCCAGAAAAAGCCCGCCGCGCGAGGCCCGGTTCTCCGGGGTGTCGAGCTGATTCCGCTTCAGGTATTCGGCATACTTCGCCTCGTAGACCGGAATCAATTGCGGCCACTCGTCCCAGCATTGGGCGAGAACCGCTTCATTCATCAGGTTCACGCAGTAAAGCGCCGGGTCTTCGGCGAGTGTCATGCCGGTGTACGGATTCCGGGCGGTCAGCAGCCGCCGCGCAAACTCCTTCCAGTTCGCCATGGCGGTGGGACTGACCGGGGCGAGCGCCTTCATGGCGAACCGGGTGCGTTCGGGACACTCCGCAATGCCGTCGCCCGGAACCAGCCAGCGGCTCGCGTAAACATCGAGCGTCAGGTAGATGCCGCGCTTTTTCAGCTCTGCGAACAGATAGAAGAAGCGGTCGAGTTTTTCCGGATCGAAGGTCACGGAATCGGGAGCGCCCGGTTCCAGCAGCTCATTTTCATAATGGTGGAACCGCACGGTGTTGTAGCCCATCCGGACCGCCTTTTCAACGAATTCATCCGCCGTCTTTTTCGACAGGAAATTCGAGCTGCCGACGAGGTTCGGGCCGAAGAAGCGAACCCGCTCCCCGGGGCGGTCGCGGAACTCGAAATGCCCCTGCCCCGAGGCGGTGACCGGGCCGTATTTACCGGCCGGCGCATCGAGCGCGGCGGAGAAGTCGAGCGGAGAGCCCGGCTCGACCCGGTTGTCGAATTCGAGCGGAATCCACTGTTTCCCGGCAACGTAATAGACCGGCGTCTCCAGCTGCCGCAAATCGAGCGCCCGGCTGCCGAAGGTCGCGGCGGCGATCATCCAGAGCGGCGAAACTCCGTTCCGGGACGGCGGAGCGGCTTCGAACCGCAGAGCAGCCGGAGAACCGGGAAGTTCGAATTGCGACAGATAGAGCCCCACGAACGATTCGGCGTTTTCACCGGTCCAGGCGACGGCTGCATTCGACAGCGGCGCCGGCTGCCACCAGTTCCCGCAATCCTGACCCGAAAGCACCGGAAATTCGCGTTTCGTGCCGTCGGCATACACCGCGATGATCTTTCCGACCGGCAGCCGGGGCTGCGGTGTCCAGGCCGACGCATGCAGCAGATACAGGACGCCGCCCCCGTTCACCGGCACATCGGCCGACGCGGGAAACCTCCCGTCTCCGGCGGAGAGCACGAGGCAGGCTTTTCCGCCGTCTTCCGCGGGATCGGCGATATCGAACGGGGCGCCGAGCACTGTAAGCCGGCCCGGTTTCATCATCCGCAGGTCGTTCGACGGCCCCTGGTCGGTCCATCCGCCCCGGCCGTCCCCGGCCTCGTCGTCGCGGAACCCCATATTGAAAACGCCCGAAAGGTTTACCGGCGCGGCACGCAGCGGTTCAACGGTGACCGACAGCTCCAGCTCGGCCGCGCGGAACGGGGAACGGATTCCGGGCGGAAACAGCCGGAACTGGATCTCCCCGCTGCCGAACTTGCGGTCGTCCTGAATCAGCAACCCGAAGTCGCCGGAGAACGTCACGAGCCGCCCGCCGAGCACGAGCGAAAGCGACTTCGCCCGGGCGGCACGGAACAGCTGCGACTCCCGGAACTCCTCCGGGACCTCCACCTTTTTCCCGTCGACCGCGACGCTCCCGGCGCGTCCGGCCGGAGTCGTCAGCATCAGCATCAGCGCCTCCCCCTCGACCGGCCCGGAAGCCTCGAGGCGGCTGCGGCAGCGGAACCGCTCCGCCCCCTCCGCCACCGCCGCGGTTTCGACCCGGAACCGGGCGGACGTCCACTCTCCGGCGGTACGGAATTCCCCGGCGGCACGCCGTGGATATCCGGCATCCGGCCGGAATTTCGCCGGCTCCATCCGTTCGGAACGCCAGCCGGGCTTGAACAGGACCCAGCGCATCAGAGCGTCGGAGAACCGGAGGTTCCCGCACGCATCGAACTCCACTCCGGCCGGCAGCAGCGCGGCAGGCGCCGCCGCCGCGGCCAGCAGCACCAGCATGCCGGCGATCAGTTTCTTATGCATCATCCAGATTTCCTTCCGTTCGATCCGCTCACATGCCGGCATAAAGAAAAGAGCTGCAATACTTTTCGCGCAGAACGCCGTCACCGGCGGAACCGGCGTGGCCGTCCGCCCAGCCGACCACGACATAACTGCCGTGAGATGCGGAGAACAATCCTGCCGAATTCCAGGCGTTCGAGAGCGCGTAGAGCAAAGAGAGCATCCTGGTGAGCTCGTTCCTCTGCCGCGTATCCGCGAGGAAAATGAAGTCGGCGGGGTTCGTGATCCGCGCGATCGTCAGCGTGGTGTTTTTCCCGTCGATGCGGTATCCCGGCGAAGCCGCGCCTCGGACATCGGCGCCGTCGATTCTCCGGGCGGCGACGTAATTGCAGCCGAACGTCCGGCCGGCGCCTCCGTACGGCTTATCCGATTTTGAGTCGTCGGGGTCCTGCCCGACCTCCGGGCAGCGCAGACTCCGCAAATCGCCCGCCCTGATGTAACCGCCGTCGATCAGGGAATGGTCCCACTGGTGCGTAGACTCGTTGTTGACCCAGATCGAGCCGTTGAAATCGTCACAGTACATCTGCACATACAGCATCGACTGCTTCAGGTTGTTCAGACACGCGGTGCCTCTGGCACGGCTGCGGGCCTGGTTCAGCGCCGGCAGCAGCATGGCGGCGAGAATCGCGATGATCGCAATTACGACCAGCAATTCGATCAGGGTAAAGCGTCTTTTCATTGTCGTTCATCCTTCCATAAAATTTTGATCCGGGCGGCGGGAACAGGCCGGAATTTTCGTCCGTCACGTTTATTATAGGAAAAAAATCCCCCGCCGTCAAGATGAAAACCGGAAAAAACGCCTTGAATCAAAATAAGCCGCTTTAAGCCACAAAAAATATTCATCTTTCATTGAAAACCGGTTTAAAGCGAATGAGCGTCGCGCGGCGCATCCAACTTAAAGCGGCTTATTTCAGTTTAAGCCGGATAACAGCCGATCCGGCTTGACATCAGGGGCGGAATCCGGTATAATAAAAGCGGGAACAGGCTCGGAAAAGCTCCGAAAAACAGGAAAGTGCCGATCGATGATGAATCTCGAAATCAACACGGCTGTGCCGCACGGAGAACTCGCGCGTTCGCTCGCGGACAAGCTGCGCTTCTACATCGCCGACACGCCGGTGCCGGTCGGCGGCCGGCTGCCGTCGAACCGCGAAATCGCGCGAGCCGCGAATGTGAGCCAGGTCACCGCCCGCATGGCGGTGCTCGCCCTGGCCCGCGAAGGGCTGCTCGAATCCCGGAGCGGCTGCGGAACCTATGTCGTGCGCGCCCCGTCGCAGCTGCCGCTCGCGCGCGGCGGAAAACCGAAGAAGATCGGCATCGTCCTGTCGCCGTGGGACTCCGAATCCGAGGTCGTCTGGAACAACCGCGACGTGCTCGCCGAAGTCGTCGGCAATGTCAGCGCCGCCGGAAAACTCACCATCTTCACCTACGAGCAGTGGCTCGAATATGCCGCAGGGGACCCGAACGACATGATCCGCGAAAACGAACTCGATACGCTGGTCTGGTTCTATGTCGGCTACCGCGAAATCGCATTCGTCGCGCGGCTCGAGCAGCAGGAGTTCCGCCAATTGCTGATCCATCGCCGTCCGTTCGGGCTGCACTCACCGGTGATCCGCGGCGACAACGCGGCGGGGATCAACCGGATCTTCGACAGCCTCTCCGCCGGAGAACGCGAACGCCTGCTGATCCTCTCCGGCGACCCGACCCAGTCGGTATACAGCACCCACTATGCGGCGATCGCCGAACGGATGGGGCGGGAACCCACCGGGGACGAACTGCTGATCCTGCCGCTGGCTCCGTTCCCGCGCTGGACGGCGCTGGTCCTGCGCGAGGAGCTGACCCGGCTCCGGCCGCGGGCGGTCATCGACCTGGCCGGTTACATCAATCCGCTCTCGGCGCTGGGAGAAACGTTCCACCGGTCGATCGGCAGCCCGCGGCTGTTCAGCTTCACGCTGCCGACGGCGTGGCAGGCGGAACATAAGCTGCACTACACCTTTCTCCAGCCGGAGTGGGGGGCCGCCGCGAAAACGCTGCGGGAGTTCTTTCTGGCGAGGGAGATTCCGGAGACCACCGTGTGGCCGCTGAAGCTGCGGGAGTTCTGAATCCATGAAAGCCGTTCGGGACGCTCTGGAACTCCTGCTCGCCGTCGCCCGCCGCCGGGACGGTTCCGCCGCCCCTTCCGCGCTGGCGGAAGAGCTCGGGCTCAACGTCTCGACCGCGCGGCGGCTGCTGCAGGACCTCGCCGATACGGGCTTTATCGAACAGGCGTCCCGGCGCGGCGGCTACCGGCCGGGCCCGTCCGCAGCCTATCTGTTCGCCGGGAGCCGCTACCGGCCGGAACTTCACGCGGCTTTCGCCGCTCCCCTCGCCGCCTTCGCCGGAAAATTCGGGACGGATGCCTCACTCTCGGTACGGCTCGGCCCCGGACGGACCGTCCTCCTCGCCTTCGACGGGACGGGCCGCGAGACGACGGCGGAATATCCGCCGCGCATCGACGACCTCTACAGCTCGGCGGCGGGGCGGCTGCTCTTCGCCCTGGCCCCCGAAACCCGCCGGGTCCACCTGGTCTGGGAGCTGGGAATTCCGGGCGGAACGGTCTGGCCCGAGATCGGCGGCGACCGGAGCCGGATCGCCGAGGCGCTTGCCCCGATCCGCCGCGCACGTTTCCTTCGCTACGGCGGGAACTGCGCCGCCGCCGTCGACGAGGAGACCGTGCTTCTGTGCGGAACCGATTCCGCCGAAGCCGAAGCCGCGCTGCGCGAACTCTCCCGCCTCCCCGGCGCGTGACTCCGGGCCTATGCCGGCCCGATCAGCTTCAGCGCATTGTCGCGCCCGGCCATGCGGAGCTCCGCCTCACTGAAAATGCCGAGGGATTCGAGGCGGCGCATGCACTCCGCCAGCATGACCGCCGACCCGGCGAGATAGCCGGTCGCCGGATTGTAAAGCCGTCCGCCCGGTTCGAGAATCGCATCGCTGCCGAACACGCGGCACGGCCCCGGCGGCAGCCCCGCCCCCGGCGATGCGTCGCTCGTGACGATGATCTTCGCGGCGCCCTTGACTTTGCAGATCACCCGGATCAGTTCCGGCGGCAGATGGTGACCGTCGGTGATGATCATGGCCGAAAGCCTCTCCTCGGCCAGTCCGGCCCAGATCGGATTCCGGTGGCGCGGAACCATGCCCGGCACGCCGTTGCCGAGGTGGGTCAGCGCCTGCGCCCCGGCATCGGCGGCGGCGGCGATTTCACCGGAATCCGCCAGGTGGTGCCCGACCGACACGGCCACTCCGCGCGAACGCAGAAGGCGAACCGCGCCGGCCGCGTTCTCCGCATCGGCCCCGAGCGTGACGAGCCTCACGAAACCCGGCTCCAGATCGAGCAGCGCTTCGACTTTTTCGGGATCCGGCGGCACGACCCAGTCCGGGTTGTGCGCCCCGGCCGCGCCGGGATCGGCGGAAATGAACGGTCCTTCGAGATGAACGCCCGGCACTTCCCGCTCCAGCCCGTGCCGGACGACCGCCCGCCGGATCACGCCGAGGTTGCGGCGGTAGAGGCCGAACGGGCTCGTGATCAGCGTCGGCAGAAAACACCCGGTGCCGCTTTCGAGCACCCGCTCCGCCGCGCGCAGAAAGTCGTCCCCGGTCAGCTCCGGACTCGAAAAATCGATGCCGGAACAGCCGTTGACCTGAAGATCGATCCAGCCCGGATTACGCATGCGTCCTCTCCAGCAGCGAAGCGGAACCGCGGTCGAGGAAGGTCGTCACATCCGCGTGCGTGCGCAGGATCGACGCGGGACAGAGGTTCGTGACCTCTCCTTCGAGCGCCCCCTTCACCGCTTCGGCCTTGCGCCGGTCCGGCACCGTATTGATGATCGCCGCACTCTTCAGAATCCGGCGGACGCCCATCGAAATCGCCCGCTTCGGCACATCGTCGAGCGACGGAAACCACCCCTCCCCGAGCTGCTGGCGGCGGCACTTTTCATCGAGCGTGATGATGAGGTACGGCTTCTCCGTTTCGAAATCGGCCGGAGGGTCGTTGAAGGCGATATGCCCGTTTTCGCCGATGCCGATGAAAGCGACGTCAACCGGGTGTTCCGCCAGAATCTTCCCGAGGCGTTCGCACTCCCGTTCCGGATCGGCGGCGCTGCCGTCGACCGGGTAAAACGCCGCCGGAGGAACCGGCAGCTTCGAAACGAACCGCTCCCACAGGTATCTGCGGAAGCCGGCCGGATGATCGACCGGCAGCCCGATATATTCGTCGAGATGAAAGATCGAGACGGCGTTCCAGTTGATGCCGGGCTCCGCAAGCAGACTCGAGAGCATTTCGAACTGGCTTGCACCGGTCGCCAGAATGATGGCGGCCGCCCCTTTCCGGGCGATGGCCGCGCGCAGTTTCTCCGCTCCGGCCGCGGCCGCGGCCGCGCCGAGGGAACGTTTGTCGTCAAAGATGCGGACTTTCATCGGGATTTCCTTTCCTTCTTTTCAAATTTCACAGTTCCGAAAGCGTTACCGTTTTTCCGCCGGAAGCGCGGCTGCGGCTCGCCGCCTCGAGAAACGCGATGATCTCGAGGCTCTCGGCCGGATCGACGGGCGAGACGCCGCTCCGGAAGAATTCCAGAATCGCCGCCGCCATCGGGAACATATACGGAATATCGGCGTTCTGCACCGAAACGCGGTGCCCCTCCCCGGTGACCAGCAGGACGCCGAAGTTGCCGCTGCCGACGCTGTTGCCGATGATCTGCCCGATCCGGCCGTCCTTCCAACGGCCGGTCACAAGCTCGATTCCGCTGCCGGAAATGCTCCGCACCTCCTCGCAGCCGCGCCCGAGATAGCGGTAGACGATCTCGGCCGTGTGGATGCCGTACCAGAAGTAGTCGCGGTAATCCGGCAGGAATGCAAGCGGGCCGAAGCCCTCGGCGGCGAACACCGCGGCGCCCGCCGGCAGCACGTCGCCGACTCCGGCGGCGAACCGCATGCTCGACGCGGTCATGAGCGGAATCCCCTTCTCCCGCGCCAGCTCGAAGATCGCTTTCGCGTCGGCGTAGGAGCAGGCCAGCGGCTTGTCGACAAAAACCGGTTTTCCGAACTCCGCCAGCTGCCTGAACTGTTCCAGGTGCTGCGCGCCGTCCACGCTTTCGAGAAAATAGGCGTCGAGCCCGGCGAGTTCTTCGATCGAACCGGCGATTCCGACGCCGTACTTCCCGCGCAGTTCCGACGTGAACTGCCCGACCCGGCTGCGGCTCAGCGAAAACAAGGCGCTGCCGCCCGGAAACGCTTTCGCAATCCGCGCCCCCGGCAGGTGGAACCGGTGTTCCGGCAGATTGAAGCAATCCGCGAATCCGGTCACATGCGACGTATCGAGCCCGACCATGCCGATCTTCATCTCACTCATACTTTTACCTCATTCGTTAACCGGCAGCGGATTCTGCCGGTGCGCCTCTTCCATGACGAAAATCTGGCGGCGCACCTGTTCAAGCGTGATCTCCCGCCCGGCCCCGTTCCGCAGAACCCCGTACAGATTGCGGTAGACGCCGCGGCTCAGCGATACAAAGCCGTTCGCATTCGACGACGCCTCGGCGAAACGCCAGCTTTCCTCCTGCCAGTCGAGCGTTTCGCTGCAGTACTGCCGGTCGAAACTCCACGGTTTCCAGAGCGTATGCTTCGGCGCGGACTTCGGATCGAAATACTTCCAGCGGAGTTCGGCGGGGCCGCCGGAAAGCCCGCCGCAGGTGCCCTGAATGTTGTACTGCTCCCCCTGCGGGTAGGCCAGAAAGCTACTGACCTGGACTTCGATGGTCGGACGCCCCTTCCCGTACAGCGTCAAAGCGCAGAAGTTGTCGGCGTCGCCGCCGAAATCGAAGTGATATGCGGCCATCCGGCAGAATACCTCGGGATATGCGTCGCCGAACAGCACCACGGCCTGATCGACCGGGTGCGGGCCGGTGTTCAGCAGATTCCCGGCGCATTCGCGCTGAAGGGTCTGCCAGTCCCAGCGGCGCGCAAAACCGCTCCAGTTGCTGCGGATGCAGATGATCTCCCCGAGCACGCCGGAGGCGATCACCTCGCGGATTTTGCGGAAATACGGATAGAAGCGGGAGTTCTGAAACGGGAAGAACAGCACTCCATGCTCCTCCGCTGCCGCCGTGATCCGGTCGAATTCCGCCAGCGTGGTCGCCGACGGCTTTTCGGAAAGCACATGGTATCCTGCCTTCAGCCCGGCCAGCGACGCCTCGACGTGAAACCGGCTCGGCGTCGCATTCACGAAAAGCTCGAAACCGCCGGCCGCCAGCATCTCCGCATACGAGCGGTAGGTCCGGCAGCCGAACCGTTCCTGCGCATCCTTCCGCCGCTCCGGCAGCTCGTCCGCCGCCGCCACGATCCGAAAATCCGGATCATCCTTCAGATACTCGGCATGGATGCCGTATCCGCTGCGCCCGAGCCCGCCGATTCCCACCCGAATTGGTTCGCCCATCTTTCCTTCCCCCTTGCTGTAAAACACTAAGTATCCCCGTCGCGCCGCTCCGGCGCGATCAGAACGCCCTCTTCCCCGTCGTCGCCGCCCTCGAGCATGCGCCCGAGCTTCGCCGCCGCCTCGCGGAACAGCCGGGAGGGCTCCTGCAGAAAGCTCGTCACTTCAACCCCCCAGACATCCCTGCCGTAGTCGTTGTCGAAGTCGCTGTAAAGCAGCTCCCGCTTCCAGCAGGCCGCGCGCTCGGCGGCGAACCGCATGACCGCGCCGGTATGGGCGCGGGCATCCGCCACCAGAATCCGCATTTCGCCCGGCGCAACCGGGATTCTCTCGTGCAGCAGCGCCAGCTTCGCCTCAAACTCCGTCGGCATATGCAGCAGCTCATAGAATCTTCCCTGCTCGCGGCAGGCGTCGACAAAACCGTCGAATCGGTAATCGAGCGCGAGGGAGTTGAGGGACGAACGCAGAAAAAACACCTTTGCCGCCGGATAAAGCGCCAGCCGCTCCTTCGTGATCGCATGATAAGCGCCGCGGTGATCGGTCGAAACATATGCGGTTCCGGGATGAACGCGGTTGACCAGCACCTGAGGCAGCTGCCCGCCCACCGCGTCGATGACCGGCAGCAGCTCCGCCTCCGGCCGCATCCAGAGCAGCCCGTCGAAGTCGAACAGCCGTTTCCATGCCGATTTCACCTTCAGCTCCGACACCGGAATCACCGTCAGGTCGAAGGGCGTCCCCATATCCTCCTCCGGATTGATGCCGCCGATGACCGCCACCCGGCGCCGCCCGACGCCGGAGCCGTTCACATACGTCCCGGAGCCATGCCGCCCGATCAGCACTCCGTCGCTCATCAGCTCGCGGATCGCCCGGTCCAGCGTCGCCCGCGCCACTCCGAACTCCCGCATCAGCTCAAGGCGCGGAGGCAGCGCCGAATCCGGCACATAGATTCCCTCCCTCACCCGCCGCGTCAATTCCCGCGCAATCTCCCGAAACGGCTGTTGGCGCATCCTGCTTTTCCTTTCTAAAACTATGTCACTTTGTTATATTATAATTGACCTAGTTTAATTTTGCAACACACAAACCCGAAAAATTGCAAAAAAACCGGGTTCGCCGGACAGTCCGGCCGGCTGCACGGCGTTATAATTCCGGGTTATGGCCGGGATGAGAAAAAATCATTTTCTTTTTGCCGGAAGCAGGATATATTGTATAAAAAGCAGAAACGGCGAGGTTTCCCCGTGAATTTCATACAGCTCGCATATTTCCGGAAGGTCATGGAGTGCGGCAGCGTAACGCAGGCCGCCCGGCAGCTCTGCATCACCCAGCCGGCGGTCAGCAAGCAGCTGCGGCAGCTGGAGGACGAACTCGGCTGCCGGCTGTTCGACCGGAGCGGCGGCCGCCTGGTTCCGACGCCGGCCGGAGAATTTCTCCGCGAACGGGCCGGCGCTCTGCTGGCCGGATTCGAAAATCTGCAGGCGGAAATGAGCTCGTTCCGGCATCGCATCTCCGGCAGGCTCTGCATCGGCTGCGGGCCGTACACGTCCGGAAACGTGGTGCCGGACCTGCTGACCGAGCTTATCCGGCGGCATCCCGGCATCGAGCCGTCCGTCCGGGAAAAAGACTCCTTTCTTGCCGACCTGAAGAACGGTTCGCTCGACATCATGTTCGGAATTCAGGGATATGACGGGGAGGAGCTGCTTTACGTTCCGATGTACCGGAACCGCCTGGTGCTGATCTGTTCCGTGCTCTCCCCGCTGGCGAAGGCGCCGGAAATCACGCCGGAGCTGCTGGCGAAGGAGCCGTTTCTCGCGCACTCCTACGACTCCATCCGCAGCACGGTGTTCCGGAACATGCCGTATCTGCAGAAAAACCGCTTTTATGTGGAATCCCGTTATACGACCACGCTGATTGCGTATGTGCAGCGGAATCTCGGGTTCTCGATCATACCGGATTACTATCTGGGGAGTCTGCCGCCCGGCGTCGCGGCTCCCGCTTTCGAAACCGGCTGCAGCGTCGAAACCGGCTTTCTGACCAATCCGGACCGGATGTTTTCACCCCCGCTTCAGGCCATGATCGGCCTGGTTCGGGAAAAATACGGGTGTCATATGGAAAACGACAGGGAGAAATCATGATCACAAACCGGATTCCGGGCGGAAACATCGAAGTCGTTTCCGTGAACGGGCGCAATGTCGAGCTGGATGTGGAACTGCGGGACACCGCGGGAGACTGGTTTTACTGGTGCTTCCAGGCAGTGCTTCCGGAAGCGGGGAACTGGCATTTCCGCTTCGTCCGCGACAACAAAGTCGGCACGCACGGCCCGGCGGTCAGCCTCGACGGAGGAAAAAGCTGGCGCTGGCTTTACCCGGAGTACCGGGAGAACAGCCGCGAATTCGACTATGCGTGTCCCGCCGCCGGGCAGACGGTCCTCTTCTGCATGGGCATGCAGTATCTCGAACGTGATTTCAGGGCGTTCCTCCGGGAGTTCGAGGAGAATCCGGCTCTGCATGCCGGAACGCTCTGCAGAAGCCGGAAGGGGCGCGAGGTGGAGCTTGTCACGATCCGCGAGGGGGAGCCGGAGCACGCCGTTCTGCTGACCTCCCGCCACCACGCGGGGGAGATGATGGCGACCCACGCGCTCGAGGGAATTCTGCGTTTCGCCCTGGCGGATACGGAGTCCGGGCGCGGTTTCCGGCGGCATGTCGCCCTCCATGCGGTCCCGTTCGCCGACAAGGACGGCGTCGAGGACGGCGACCAGGGCAAGAACCGCATGCCGCATGACCACGCGCGCGATTATCAGGAGCCGGGACTCTATCCGGAGACGGTCGCGCTGCGCGGGCTGATCGGCCGGATCAGGCCGGAATTCGTGCTCGACCTGCACTGCCCCTGGATCCGCGGCGGCGATACAAACGAAGTCTCCTACATGGTCGGCACCGGCCATGCCGGAATGGATGCGGAACTGGACCGCTTCGCGGATCTGCTGGAGGAGGAGCGCATCCCCGAAGCGCCGTATTTCAAGAAGAACAACCTCCCGTTCGGCACCTCCTGGAACACAGCCGAAAATTATGCGGGGGGAATGACGATCAAACATTACGCCGCCACGCTGCCGTTCGTGCGGAACGCCCAGACCATCGAGATTCCGTTTGCGAATTTCGGCGACGTCACGGTCGACCGGCATGCAATGCTCCTCTACGGGGAATCCATCGCCCGGGCGCTGTTCCGGTATCTGCACGGAGAGCTGCAGACGGCCTCCGCCTTGTCCTGAACGCTTTTCCCGGGCGGCCGCCCGGAACTGCGGTGGAAATCCGAGACGCATACTTCGTCCCGGTTTCGTGACGGACTCGCTTCGGCCGAAACCGAAACGAGTTCAGAAAGGGGATCAGGCAAGCGCCGGCATGCCGCGCATCCAGCCTTCCGGGGCCGCAGCTTCGAGGGCGGATGCGCCGAAATCCAGATCCGGCGCCGCCGTCAGAACCGATTCCGGGATGCCCGGCAGCGGCTCGTATGCAAGCGATGCGGGCGCCGCCGCGAGATCGGTCAGAATCTCGTAGTCGGTGTTCTTCTTCCCTTTCCCCTTGTCGCCCGACTGGACCTGAAGATAGTAGGTTCCGCGGTCGAGTTCGAGGTCTGCGACCGCTTTCCCGGCCTGTATTTTCCTGACGACCTTCATTTTCCCGCCGATTTCCCGGTAGATGGTCAGCGTCGCCCCGCCCTTTTCGGCAGCCAGCGCGAAATCGTGGAATCCGCTCCGGTCCAGCGAAAAGCGATAATAATCGCTCGCGTCGCCGAAGCCGACCCAGCCCCGGGCGACGCCGCCGGACGGCAATTCGTCCGCGGAACTGAAATCATTATTGGTCACATCGCCCTTCGTGAAGGTGCTCCCGATGATTTCGACATCGTAATCAGTGCCGCCCTTCTTCGTCCTGCCCGACGCTTCGACCGCGACATAGTAGGTCCCGGCATCGAGGAGAAGCTCCCTGATGACGCCGTCCCTGCCGGCTTTGCCGGAGGCGGTCTTGAGCTTCTTGAGCTTGCCGTTTTTCAGAGTGCAGAGCGTGAGCTTCGCATCGCCGTCGAGATCGTCGAGTTCGAAACGGTAGATCCCGGGCGTGTCGAGCGTGACCTCCCGGTAGTCGACGAGGTCGCCGTAACCGATCCAGCCGTTGTCGATCAGCGTCCGGTCCACCCGGCCGCTGCCGCCGTCGACGGCGATTTCCGGCGCGTTCCGCCAGTCGTCGTCGGAGGTGTCGCCCTTCGTGAACGCGGTTCCCGAAACATCGACATCATATTCGGTGCCGCCCTTCTTCGTCCTGCCCGATGCCTCGACCGACAGATAATAGGTGCCGCCCTCCAGGAGCTGATTTGCGATAACGCCGTCCCTGCCGGCTTTGCCGGAGGCGGTCTTGAGCTTTTTCAGCCTGCCGTTTTTCAGGGTGTAGAGCGTGAGCTTCGCATCGCCGTCGAGATCGTCGAGCGTGAAGCGATAGACCCCCGCATCGGTGATGTCGAGCTTGCGGCAGTCGATCAGGTCGTCGTAGCCGACCCAGTCGTTTTCGATGAGATCGGCGTCGATGCTGCCGGCGGCGTCCGGCGCGACGGTGATCGCCGGCGCATTCAGCCACGTGTCGTCGGCGTTGTTGCCGGAGCCGCTGTGGACGACGCCTTCGATCTCAACCTCGTATCCGGTGCCGGGAGCGCCGGAGGCGCCGGGCTCGACCGACAGCACATACTCCCCCGCGCCGATGTCGAGATTGCGCAGTACGCCGTCCTGCCTCCGGCCGCCGGTGACGGAGGCGACCTCGACGATTCCGCCCCCCGTCACCCGGTAAAGCGTGAGTTTCGCGCTGCCGCGCAGGTCGTCGAGCTTGATGGTGTAGGTGCCGTCCTTTTCAAAGGTGACGCGGCGGAAATCGATTTCGTCGCCGCCGCCGATAAAGCCGTCCTCGACGAGGTCCATATCGACCTTCTGCCGGGAACCCGGCACGACCAGGCGCGGAGCCGTCGTCCAGTCGTCGTCTTCGCCGCCGGGGTTCTGCCCGCCGCCGCTCCGGGTGACGCCGACCGTGTAGCTTGCGCCCTGCTGATGCGAAATCCCTTCCGGGCGGACGGCGATGTAGTAGGTCCGCCCCGCATAAAGCCGGACCGGGTCGAGGATGATGTTCTCCCCCCGCTTGCCGTCCTCATCTTCGAGTTCCCGCAGTCTGCCGTTTTCCTCGGCGTAAACGGTCAGCTCCGCCGGGTTGGTCAGGTTGTAGAAGTGAAACGAATAAAGTCCGCTTTCGGCAACCGTGATCTGCCGGAAATCGACATTGTCGCCGTTGCCGACATACTCGCCCGGCATCAGTTCCGTAACCGCCGTACTGCCGACATTGTCGAGCTTGAGCCTGTAATGATCCGGCAGATCCCGCCAGTTGCTGTCGTCGTAAGAAGCCATGATTTCGCCTCCCGTATTTTTCATAATTCCGTGTTTGCTCGGGACAGGAGTAAAATAACACGATTTAAGAATTTGTCAAATCATGCGGTCATTCCGTTCCCGAACCTGTATCCGGAACGAAGACGGGCCATGCTTTTTGAAAAGACAGAAAGCTGTATCCGCCGGAGAACTCTCCCGCCGCCCTGCCGGAACGGCGTCCGGCAGGGCGGAAGAAGGTTCGGGGGAAAATGAAACGCCGCCCTCGCATTTCACACTTCAGCAGGCGGATTCGGAGTCAGCCGGCGATTTCGTCGGCGAGGCGCTCGACCAGTTCTTCGTCGAAGTACTGCATGACGACGACGTGCGAGAACTCTCCGGAACAGGCCATGCAGCAGCGGTGCACGACCTCCTCGCGCGGACGGCGGAAATAGACCGTGTTCGACCACGGGTTCGCATGCGCTTCGACGCCGCGCGCGGCGAGGGCGGCAAGGAGCTTCGCCGTCATGGCGAGAACATGGTTCGCCTCGGCCCGGAACCCCGCCGGCCCGGTGGTCATGATCCGCCAGTAAAGTTTCAGCACGTCGAATCCGCTCCGCGAGCAGCTGATGGTCGGCATGACGATACCGCCGAGGTACGGCACGGTCAGCTTGGTCAGATGCTGCAGAATCTCTTTCCGGCAGAGGAACACGCCGGCCGGCTCATTCAGCGCGAAGAACTTGTGCCCGGAAACCGCGAGGGAGTCGAATCCCATCGCCGCCTGGTCGACGAGTTCGCGGGCAGCCGGGTCGTCAAGCCACGGCAGGTAACCGCCGAACAGCGCGACGTCGAGGTGGCGGTAGCAGGCCGGCGGCTTGACCTCCTTCAGCACGCGGTCGATGGCGCGCTGGTCGTCGATCGCGCCTTTGAAGGTGCCGCCGACAGCGATCGCGACGAGCGCCGGGCGTGTCGGGTCCAGCTGACGGCGGAAGTCTTCGATGTCCATCTGACCGGTCGGATGGACGCCGATGATGCGCGTTTCGATGCGCAGGATGTCCCCGAGCTTCTGCACGGAATAGTGCGCTTCGGCCGAAACGTAAAGAATCGGCGGCAGTTCGGATTTCGCCTCGAGCGTCTTGCGCCCGAAGTAGATCCCGTGCAGGTTGCCGTCCGTCCCGCCGTTGGTGACGACGCCCCAGTGGCCGCCGCGGAAACCGAAAGTTCCGGCGACGAAGTCGACGACTTCGCGCTCGAACTCATCGACGTGCAGCATATCCCACGCCTCTTTGTAGGGGCTGCCGACGCTGATCAGCGTCGTATTGCACAAACCGGTTTCAAGCAGCCACTCGTAAAATCCCGTGAGATTCGTCTCCTGGTCGAAGGGGTAGCCCATCTGGAGTTTCTGCCGTTCGACGAGCTTCCGGGCGGTTTCGGTCATGCGCCGGAGGACGGGTTCGTCCGGCCTTTTCTGAAGTTTCACGCTTTTCATGGTATCTCATCTCTCTTGAATGCTTGTGGTGAAAGAGCTTACTATACCATGCCGTCCGGAAAAGTCAAGCTTCTCCGCTCTCTCCGAGCGCCTGTGCCAGCGGGCAGTTCCGCAGGTCCGCTTCTTCGCCGGAACGGTAGCGCTCAAGCAGCCGGCGGGAACGCTCGGCCAGCTGCCTCCGGACTTCGCGCCGTTCGCCTTTGACCCGGGCGATCCGCATATGGTCGTAGGCGGTGGTCCGGTGCCGCATCCAGGCGATGACGGCCGCTTCGGCCCGGCGTTCAAGCGGAATCCGCTGCGTCCGCGCCACGGTTCCGCTGCCGACCGGAACGGCGTGTTCCGTCACGGCGGCGGCGAGCTTCGCCTCGAGGCCGGACCAGCGTTCGGCGAAATGCAGATAGGCGGCCACCGCATTCCTGAATTCGACCGTATATGCGGCCTGTTTTGCTTCGCGGCGGCGTTTGTCCGCCTCAAGCCTGCGCTGCCGGGCCGGGTCCCGGCGTTCGAGTTCGAGTTCGGCGCGGACCGCCGCAGCCCGTCTGGCGGAGGTCCAGAGCCCGACGGCCTCGATGCGGTTGCGCCGCCGGTGAACCATGACCCAGCATTCACCGGCCATTTTCAGGCGGCGGGTCAGCCCCGCGTCCCCGCTCGGAACGAATTCCCAGCCTTCGGGGGGAGTTACGCTTTCCCCGTCGTGCAGAAGACCGTTCCCCCGAGGATTCCGCCAGACGGTGTATTCTTCTTTTTTCATGATCTCTCCGTGACTCCGCCGGACTTCTCCCGGCGGGGCCGGTAATATACATGCTCCGGGTGCTCTCCGCAACCGGAACTGCGCGGCCGCATAAAAAAACGCGCCCCGGAACGGGACGCGGCTTTTGAACTTCGGCGGCGCAGGGAACTTACCGCTTCTCCGACAGGATGACGAAGGCGGGCAGCCCCGGGATGTCGTAACGGTCGAGGATCGCTCTGACCTCGGGTGCTCCGGGCTTCTCCGCCTGGAACTTCACGACTTCGTACTTCTGCATGAGCGTTTTGATTTCGGGCTCCGGGAACACGTCCCGCTCCATCTCTTTGCAGTTCTTGCACCAGGTCGCCCAGAAATCGATCAGCACCGGCTTGCCGGAGAGCTGCGCGGCTTCGAGCCGGCGGTCGAGGTTCACGAGCTCCTCCTGCGGGGAGAATTTGCCGGGCAGCAGCGTGAAACCGGTCCACGCATACCAGGCGGCCGCGAGCACGATGATTCCTCCGAAAGCATACTTGACGACGACCATGAACCGGCCCGGCTTCGGCAGTACGCCGAACCCGGCTCCGGCCAGCGGCCACGGCAGCGCCATGCCGATTCCGAGCAGGAACGGCAGCCCGAGGGCGAAATAGTTCCCGCCGTTGTAGAGCTCGGCCGAGAAGAGCAGCACACCGATCACCACCGGCGCGACGCAGGCGCCGGCCAGCAGTGCCGCCAGCGCTCCCATCACGAAGGCGATGACGGTTTTGCCGCCCCGGAGCTTCTTCGGGCTGATCCGCACCCTGCCGGAAAAATCGAGGTTGAACGCGCCGAACATGGCGGCGGCCAGCACGGCGAAAACGGCCGCGATCACAAAATTGAAGAGACTCGACGAGTTCAGCTCTCCGAACCGCGCGCCGGTCAGGATCACGACGACGCCGAGGATGCCGTAGGCCGCCGCCATGCCGATGCCGTAGGCGAGGCCGCGCCGGAATCCGGCCGTCCGCCCGGCTCCGTCCGCCCCGATGATCGCAAGGTTCACCGGAATCATCGGCAGCACGCACGGCGTCAGGTTGAGCCCGAGCCCGCCGACCAGCGTCAGCAGAATGACGAGCCAGATGCCGACGCCGTCGAACATGCCGCTCTTTTCCGTTTGAATTTCGCCGCCGGTCGGAGCCAGGAACTCCCGGAATTCCGCGACGCTCTGAAGTCCGACCGCCTTCCGCTCCAAAACAAAACGGTCAAGCCGAGAAGCAGATGTGTTTTTCGGCATTTCCGAATTTATGACGGTGTTTTCCCCGGGTGCGATGAAAAACCGTTTCGGCCTGAAGCACAACGCCGATTTTCCACCGATTGATTTACGGCAGCCCTGATAATCGATCGTTCCCGTGAAGGGAGGTGCCCCCCGGAAAGTCCAAACCCATTTTCCCTCCGGATAGATATTCACTTTACCCATGAATTCATCATCGGTTTTCACTGGAACAGGAACCGCCTCCGGAGTTGCCGTACTGCCGTCTTTTCCGCTGACTTTAATCTCAAACGAGCTGTTTGCGTAAAAATAATGACCGGGAGCAACCTCGGCGGTCAGCATCAGAAGATCTCCTTCGGTACGCGCTGACCACTCAAATGGTTGAGAGGCTTCCGCTCCGGCCCGAAATAAGGCAAAACAGAGCAGAAACAGGACCAGACTTGTTTTCAACAGCAGTTTCATTGTCTCATTTCCGGTCAAGGATTTTTTTCAGCTGTGAAATATATTCGTTTGTCTCCAGAACATCCTTGACTTCTCCAAGCACCTTGCCTTCGGGATTTAAAACGTAGGTCATCGGCAGAGTCTTGAATTTATACTGGTTCAACAATTCGATGTTCTGTCTGACGATTGAACGCGGAATCCGGATGCCGCGCGGAAAATCGATATAAAGCAGGATAGCTTTCCCGGCGGCGAATTCTTCAAATTCCTTCCCCGCCAACGTATCTTTCTGGAATTTATTGAGTCCCGTATTCCAATCGGAACCATTAAACACCATGATGATCGGAAGTTTTTTCTCCTCGGCAAGTTTCAGAGCCTGCTGATAATTCACCTGCCAGCCGGCCAGCGGTTTGTAATCTTTTTCTGCCATTGGATGCAGTGCGGCATTCAGCATGTCCACAAAATCGGCCCGGGGAGAGTACCCGAGTGTATCGAGCACTTCTCCATCCGCAGTGAGCAGCAGCACAGTCGGAAAACCTTCGATTCCGTATTTTGCTTCGAGCAACTGATTCTGCCTTTCCAGCCAGTCGGGAAGTTGCAGGTCTCTCGGACGATCAATATAGAGCAGGACAACCCGGTTTTTGACATACTCTCTGAACTTCTGGGATTGCAGCACTTTGGCAGTAAATTCCTTACAGACCGGACACCAGTCCGATCCGGTGAAAAAGACGAAAATTGGCAGATTTTTCTCTTTTGCCGTTTCTGCGGCTTTTGTGTAACTTGTGAACCAGCTTCCGTCAGGCGGATTCGCTTTGAGCGACGGCAACAGGATGAACAAAGCGAACAAAAACAGCAATACAACTTTTTTCATGATGATCTCCTCCTTAATTATCATAAAAACAAACAGTCCGGGTCCTCCACAACCCCGTTTATAGAAATTAACATACCGTTTTTTTGCGGATTTTCAACTCAGTACGATTGTTTCATGAAGAAAAATACTGTATATTTCATAAAAAGCAAAAACATCATTTTTTGTGGAGGAGGCATCTGTGAACACAAATTCGATCTGTACGCTGGAACCTCGGGCGGTCTGGGAAATTTTTGCGGAAATCTGTGCGATTCCCCATCCCTCCGGCCATGAAAAGGCGCTGGCCGATGCGATCGCCGCGATGGCGGAGCAGCACGGCCTGAAGGCCAGGCGCGACGCCTACGGCAATCTGCGCATCGACCGCGCCGCCTCGCCGGGATTCGAGACCCGTTCGACCGTGATCCTGCAGGGTCATCTCGATATGGTGCCGCAGGCGGAAGCCGGTTCCTTGTTCGATTTCGAAAAAGATCCGATCCCGGCGGTCGCCGACGGCGGCTTCGTCCGTTCCGCCGCCGGAACCACGCTCGGGGGCGACAACGGCATCGGCGTGGCCGCAGCGCTCGCGCTGCTGTTCGACGAATCGTTCCATTCCGGGCCGCTGGCGGCGGTTTTTACGCTCTCCGAGGAGATCGGGCTGAACGGCGCGACGGCGCTGGACCCGGCGTTTCTCGCTGGGAAATATCTGCTGAACCTCGATTCCGAGGACGAAGGGGAGCTTTTCATCGGCTGCGCCGGAGGCGCGCGCCTCGAAGCCTCCTTCGCGCCGGAGTACGAGACGCCGTCTCCGTCCTTCGCCGGCGCATTGCTCGAGGTGAAGGGGCTGGCGGGCGGCCACTCCGGCTGCAATATCGCGGACCGGCGCGGCAACGCCGTGCAGTTTCTCGGCGCGGCGCTGCTCGGCGCCCGTGCGCTGCGCGCAGCCTCGGCCGAGGGCGGTTCGCTCGACAACGCGATTCCGCGCGAGGCGAAGGCGACGGTCGCGCTGAATCCGGAACGGCGGAAGGAGACGCTGGAGATTCTCGCCTCGCTCGAACGTCAGTTGCGGGAGAAATTCAGCCTGCCCGCCGGTTTTGCGATCACGCTTACGGAGGCGCCGCTGCCGGAACGGGTCTGGACGGAGCAGACGCATGAAAGGGCCGTTTTCGCGCTGGCCGGCTGTCCGGACGGTGTGCTGGAAATGGACGAAAACTTCGGTATTCCGCGCACGAGCACGAACCTTGCCGCGGTATTCGAGCGCGGCGGCCGCCTCGTATTCCGCACCAGCCAGCGGAGTTTGTCCGATGGCGAGCGGCGGGCCGCGACGGAGCGCGTCGCCGCCCATTTCGAAAAGGCCGGGGCGGTTTCGGAGGTGACCAATGAATATCCGGGCTGGCTCCCCGCGCCGGAGTCGAGGCTGCTCGAAACCGCGACGATGCTCTACCGCGAGCTTTTCGGCCGTGCGGTGCTTGTGAAGGTCATTCCCGCCGGACTCGAGTGCGGCATTTTCGCGGGGAAACGGCCCGGGCTCGACATGATCTCGTTCGGGCCTACCATCCTCGATCCGCACAGCCCGTCCGAACGGGCCGACATTGCGAGCGTCGAACGCTTCTACTCCTACCTCGGAGCGCTGGTATCGGCTTTATAAGAGTGTTTTTTTCGCTCCCGGTTTGCATTCCGGCGGCTCCGCCGCTATTTTAAAACCGCTATGAAATTCGACTGGAAAAAGTTCGACGGTTTTCTGCTGTTTGCCGCCGGTGCGACTCTTCTGGCCCTGCTTCACCCCGGCGATGCCGCCTGGACTCCCGCCGAGGCGGAGACGGTGCGGCTCGCGCTCGAAGCGAATGCGGCGGGGGGACCGGCTTCTCCCGGCGCGTGCGGAGCTGCCGGCCCGGCGGCGGTCTGGCTGACGCAGCTGTTTCTGCTGTTCACTTCCGACCCGGTGGCCATCGCTTCGGCGGTGACCGTTGCAGCGCTGTTCGGCGCGTGGGCGGCGCTGTGGCGCCTGGCCGGAATTTTCCATGTGCCTGCCGGGCCGGGCGCCGCGCTCTGTTTCTGCTCGCCGTACCTCTGGTTTTACCTGCGGATGCCTGTCGGCACGGCGTGGCTGGTCGGGTTATCGCTCCTTTATGCGATGTTCCTGGCTCTCTACATGCGCGAAGGAAAAGCCGGGGCCGCCGTCGGATCGGCGGCGACGGCCCTCCTGATGAGTTACCTGAATCCGGCAGCGATCCTGCTTCCGGCCGGCGCAGCCGCCGGGGCGCTGGTGTTCCGACCCGCGGAGTTCCGGCGGGATCGGAAAAATTTCGCGCTGGGGGCCGCCGCACTGCTGCTGGCCGCGTCGCCCGCACTGCATACGGCCCTGTTCCGCGATTTCTCCCTGGCGGGCTTTCAGTACGGATTCCGGGAGGCGCTGCTTTCCGCCCGCTGCCTGACCGGCTTCGGCTTTTCGGACCGTTTTGCGCCGGAGACCGGACTCGGGTGGCCCGGCATGCTGCTGTTTGCCTCGGTGCCGGCCGTCGCGTTTCTGGTGGTGCTCGGCGTGGCCATCGTCATCCGGCGCGTCCGGCGCGGAGAGGGAAACACCTTCGACCGGGTCGCCGGCAGCTGCGCGCTGACGCTTCTCATCGGCCTGCCGCTTTCACCGCTGCTTTTCCCCGGCGCGGGCGGGGGGGAATACGGGGCGGTGTTCGCATTCGCATGGCTGCTTCCGGCCTGGCGCGGCTACGCCGTGCTTGCCTCGGACTACCGGCTCTTCGGGCGGCTGCTGCTGACAGCGGCGCTGGCGCTGGAGCTGCTGTTCCTGCTGGACTTTTCGCGACAGATCCGGAGCAACGCCGGCGGAGCCTCCGAATCGTTCGGAACGTCGCTCGGCCGCCAGTGGCTGGTGGCCGGACGGCTGGCCGCCGCCCGGCGGGCGAATCCGGACCTGCGGGTCGAAATCAAGGTCGACCGCTGGCGCGACCGGCCGGAAACGCTGCGGACCCTGCTCCGGCTCGCGGACGAAACGGAGCTGCCGCCGGCCGGCGAATACGTCGGAGCCGTGCTGCTACCGTCCCGCTCCGGCTGCGGAATCGACCTCATCTTCCTTGAGAAGCCGGTAGAGCATTAGCAGCGCGCTACCGCAGCTGCGCTCCCGGACCGCGTTACGGTCTCCCCGGAAATGGAACTCTTCAACGGAGCGCTTCTCTCCCGCCCGGACC
Source organism: Victivallis lenta (assembly GCF_009695545.1). Classification (NCBI taxonomy): domain Bacteria; kingdom Pseudomonadati; phylum Lentisphaerota; class Lentisphaeria; order Victivallales; family Victivallaceae; genus Victivallis; species Victivallis lenta. The sequence continues at coordinate 121,986 of NZ_VUNS01000013.1, forward strand.
CCGATGTAGACGAGTCCGACCGGTTTATCCGTATCGTCCCCGGCCGGACCGGCGATGCCGGTTACCGCGATCGCGCAATCCCCCCCGAGCCGTTCCGCCGCGCCGTCAACCATCGCTCCGGCGCATTCGGCACTCACGGCGCCGAAGCGGTCGAGAATTTCCTGCGGCACGCCGAGCAGCCGATGCTTGAGACGGTTGCTGTAAACGACCGCGCCGCCGAGGTAGGCGTTCGACGCCCCCGGCACGGCGGTCAGCGCCGCCGAGATCATGCCGCCGGTACACGATTCCGCGGTCACAAGCGTCCGGCGCGTCCGGCCGAGTTCGGCGAGAACCGCCGCCGGCAGTTCAAGCTCGCCGAACGGAAGCGCCCAGGGGCCGGAGAGCGAACGGGCGAGTTCCGCCGCGTTCCGGACCTGTCCGGAGTCGGACCCCGAAACAAAAACCCGCGTTCCGGCCGGCGTCGCACAGTAGGCGAGTTCGACCGGGAACCCTTCGAGCGCTTTTTCAAACCGCACCTGAAGCTGAAACTCCGGTTCCCCCGCAGCCAGGAAGCCGAGCGTGTATTCATGCCCCTCCGACTCCATGCTCCGGGCGAGCTCGGGCAGCAGAGACGCATGCGCCATCGGCTCGAATTCGCGCGGCGGCCCCGGCAGCAGGTAGATCCGCCGCGGGCGGCTGTCGTAAACCGTGTCGATCCGGAACCCCGACGCGGAACCGTTCGGGTTCGGCAGGATCGCGGCTCCGCGCGGAGCGCGCGCCTGCCGCAGCACCTGTCCGGGAACCCGGCCCCGGTGCCGCTCATGCCAGAAGGCGGTGACCTTTTCGACCAGCTCCGGATGCGGCTCCAGTTCAAGTCCGAAGAAGCGGGCCGTCGCATCGAGCGTGATGTCGTCGCGGGTCGGCCCGAGCCCGCCGCTGATGATCAGCGTGTCGGCGGCGCCGAGCGCTTCGGCGCAGGCGGTGTAGAGCTCCTGCTCCCGGTCGCCGGCGATCAGGGCGAGGCGGATGGAAAGCCCGAGCGTGCCGAGTTCGCGCCCGAGAAACGCGAGGTTGGTATTGAGAACGGTCCCTTTCAGGAGTTCGGTTCCGGTTGAAATAACTGCGATGCTCATAATGATGATTTCCTTGCAAGATTGGCGAGATTGCGCCCCATGCGGCGCAAATTCTCCGGCGTCTGCGCGAACGCTTCCGCCAGAGAAACGGGACCGCTGCCGATGCTGAACATCGCAGCGAAAAGTTTGCTGTCGAGCCCCGGCTCCAGCGCGCCGGAGCAGAGGATGGTTCCGACCCCGGCCCGCGCAGCGCGCGCCGCGACAACGGAGCAGAGCTTGCCGTCGAGGCTCTGGCGGTCGGTCCTGCCTTCGCCGGTCACGACCCAGCCGGTTCCGGCGAGCTTCCGGTCGAAACCGGCCAGGCCGAGCAGGAGTTCCGCACCCGATTCGGTCGTCGCGCCGAGCCGGCGCAGCAGAAACCCGAGCCCGCCCGCAGCGCCGTCGCCCGGAACGTCACCCGCGTCCCGCCAGAGCTCCGCCCAGCGGCGGAGTCCGGCCTCAAGCGTTTCGACCTGCCCGGGTCCGGCCCCCTTCTGCGGACCGAAGACCCGCGCCGCTCCGCGCGGACCGGTCAGCGGGTTGGTCACATCCGAACCGATGCGGATTCGCGCCTGCACAAGTTCCGGCGGCAGCGCGGAGCAATCGAGCGCGGCGACCTCCGAGAGCGCGCCGCCGCCCGCTCCGGGCGGAATGATCCGCCCCTGCGCGTCGCGGCAGACGGCCCCGAGCGCCTGGACGAAGCCGAGTCCGCCGTCCACCGTCGCGCTGCCGCCGATGCCGATGACGAAATCGCGCGTTCCGTTTTTCAGCAGCTTGAGGAACAACTCGCCGACGCCGTAGGTCGTGGCCCGGAGCGGATCGTTTTTTCCGTCCGGCAGCCGTTCGAGCCCCGCGGCTTCGGCCATTTCAACCACCACGGTTCCGGCGGGCAGCCGCGCGAAGCGCGCTTCGACCGGATTGCCGAGCGGACCGGTTACCGGAACGCTTTCGAGCGTGCCGCCCGCAGCGCGCGCCGCGGCTTCGGCGGTTCCTTCGCCGCCGTCGGCCAGCGGGAGTTCGATGATTTCATCGTCCGGGGAGATGTCGCGGATTCCCGCAGCGAGCTGCGCGGCGACCTGCGGCGAGCGCAGGCAGTTCTTGAAGGAATCCGGTGCGATAAGCCATTTCATGCTGTTTCAGTCCTCATGGTTCCCGGACGGCATGTAGACCTGATTGGCCGGGCTGTCCGTCAGCTGGTTCTGGCGGATTCTGATGCCGAACCATTGATGGAAGGTGTCGCGCATCGCCGCCCGCGTCCGGGCCCGCGTCCGGGTGTTGTCGATATACCGGCCGCCTTCGAGGAGACCGCTCTCATCGAAGGAGAAAACCGGGCTGTTTTCGGTCGAACCGCTGCCGCGGACCAGCTTCGCCGCGTTGTAGCCGTTCGACAGGCTGCTGACGAAGTCGGCGCCGAAGCCGGAGTCGAAGGTGCGCGGGCTGATCCAGCGGTAGTCGTAGGGATAACGGGCGTCCGGCTCGGAGCTGGAGGCGCTTTGGAATGCATCGCCGGCCGTTTTGAGCTGGGAATCCAGCGTGTTGCCGCTCCGGTCCCGCGACGAGAACGGCACGACGATGTTTTCCCGCCCGATGGTGGTTTCGCCGTAAACCCAGCCGGTGAGTTCTCCGGCGGATTCCCGGACATTGCCGCCGTTCCTCGCGTTCCACTCCGCCGATTTCTTGGCCTCGAGCAGCGTCCGGTTGTCCGAAAGCGACAGTCCCGCGACGAACAGGAAGCCGACGGCCATGGCGATAATCCCGACCAGGATGGCGGCCAACTCGAGGGTCGCCTGGCCGGATTCTCCGGCCCGGTGCGGAACCATGTGCGTTTCGCAGTTCATTTTCATATCCTCGGCGGTCCGGGCTGCGTATCCGGCCGGTCCTGGGTGCCGTTGAAGCCGGGGCCGCTCCCGCCGCTCCCGCCGCCGGTGAAGTAGTGCACGGTTGGATCGATTTCATCGTTGGTGACGATATGCCCCTTCGAATCCACCACGATGTAAACGCGGCTGTTGCTGCTGCTGAAGAAACGCCTGGCCGTCCCGCCGTTCACGTAATCCTCCACCTCCTGAATGCCGGCCTCGGCGGAGTTGGTCAGCGTAAATTCCTGCGCCTCCTGCAGCCACCCCGCGCCGCCGGTGTTCGACCGGGAGTAGACGTAGCTGCGGTCTGTGAACAGCCGCGCGGCATCGGATCGGTAACGGCTGTCGAAGGCGCTCGCGTTCCACGACGGATTCCAGCCGTAACAGCGGAACCCCGGCCCGTCGGTCAGGATCTGAAGCGCTTCGAGGTAGCCGGAGGTTCCGAGCGGCGGCGAGGTGCCGTACGCGAACAGCGACTCCTCCCGCGAGAGCCAGTTCAGAAAACGGTCCAGCGGCGAATTCGTGACCCGCAGGACGCCGAAACCGTACGGCATCGGCATGTAAGTCGGCGTCAGCGTCGTGTTGTCGAACACCGGCAGGATGACCGGCAGCGTAATCGGAGGCGCCCCCTGCCCGAGTTCGCCGAGCACTTTGGCGATCGCGCCGGGGCGGTAATCGGTTTCGACCAGATTCGCATTGGCCGAACTCGCCCGGCGCGTGCCGATTCTCCGGCTGTAGCCGCCGCCCTCCGGGTCCCGCCGGCGGACAAAGCGCCTGCCGACATCGGCCGAACGCCGGTCTCCGGTCACGGCATAGCGGCTGACCAGGTTGATGTTCGCGGCGCTCTCCGCATACGCGGCCGGCCCTTCGTAGATGTATTGCGGCTTGACCGGCTGCCGCAGGACGCCCGCTTCGAACCACCAGCTGTAATGGTTGTCGTCGTAATCGGTGTAGTTGTTCCGGTAGTAGTCCGGATACCAGAATTTGTCGTAAACGCAGAACTGCACCGGCGGCAGATCGGTGACGCTGTATGCGTTCCGGTTTCCGAGCAGGGTCTGGATGGTCGCGCGGGTGTTTTCGTCGTAGTCCGAAGAGTCGTATTCGACGCCGAGCGTGAAAATCTCGCTCTCGTGCGGAAACTCCGACATGCTGTAATCGATGTTCCACCATTTCCCCTCGTAGTCGGCATCGCTCATCTTCCGGACGAACGGATAGATGACTCCATGCCAGTCGCTCTGCTCCGGCGGATCCGCCGCGGCGATCTCGGCACGGTGGCGCATGATCTCCTGATAGAGCGCGTCTTTGGCCAGCCCCCCCGGCTCCACGATCGGATTGTTGGCCACACGCGCATTCGGATAGACGACGATTCCCTGGCTGACGATGTCCGAAACCATGTTCAGATACGGAATCCGCCATTTGAAGTTCCGCACGTCGGAAACCTGCAGATACCGCCAGTTTTCCTGCAGCAATTGAACGTAATCCTCGAGCGGGAGCGTATTGTCCGCATTCATGACCGGCGTCAATCCGTTCTGCTTGGCCGCCTGCTGCGCGGCAGCGAAGCCGACCAGCGGACCGAGGAACGAAACGCGGACCTGCATTTCGGTCAGGAGCCCGATCCGCTCCCGCAGGAGCTTCGCGCGCGCCTCTTCCGGCGTCAGGGACGGGTCCGGCGATGCGGCCGGCCAGTGATCCTCCGACTCCAGCAGCGTTTCGCACGCCTTGATGAGGTTGATTTCGCCGAGTAAATTCAGCGACTCCTTCTGCCACTCGGCCGCGGCGAGCGCCGCAGCCTGGTTCGCGGTCTCGACCTTGTACTTGGCGCGAATGACGCTGTGGACGTCGAAGAGCAGCAGGATCGCGAGGAGAATGATCAGCATCATGACCAGTCCGGTCAGCAGAACCTGGCCGGACTCACGCTTGTTCCGTCTGTTTTTCATGGCGCGCGTTTCCCTCTCCCTGCGGAGTTACTCCATATAGAGCAGCGAGTAGTTGTAGGTCCCGACGGAGCTCTTCGGCTCCGGATTCTCCCCGATCATGAAGACCCTGGCGAAATTGGCGAACAACGCTTCGAGCAGCGGGGCGTTTTTAAGCTGGATCGTGCTGCTCGCCACCGGGCCGGTTCCGGCAGTGAGCGTCAGCTCCGGCGCGGTGCTTCGCTGCGGATACCAGTAGTCATAATAGACGCCGCTCGCATCACCTTCGGTCATATAAAGCTCCGCCCCCTCCTTCTCGGAGAGGTTCGTCCGGCCGCGGCGCGGCCCCGAGATGCTGATGGCCGCCACCCGCGCCGCGCGCAGGCAGAAATTCGGCCGGTAGCCGAGCGCGACGGATTTCGACGCGTAAAAGGCCGCGTATTCGCAGAACTGGGTCTGGATGCACCAGTAAAAAATCTGCAGCAGCGCAAAAAAAAGCAGACACAGCACGGTGAGCGCCGCCATCGATTCGAAGATCGCGGCGCCCCGTTCGCGGGAACATCTGCTTTTTCTCACCCGCATCGCGGCCCTTTCGTCACTCCCCCCACTGTTCTCCCGTCTGGGCGTGGCGGCGGAGCGTGTCCCGTTTGATTTTGCCGGAAAACGTCTTGGGCATATTCGAAACGAATTCGATTTCGCGCGGATATTTGTACGGCGCGGTTTCACGTTTCACGAACTGCTGCAGTTCGCGCACGAGGCTCTCGGTCGCTTCGAAATCCGGACGCAGCACGATATACGCCTTGACCCGGGCGCCGCGCAGCGGGTCCGGCGCCCCGACCACGGCAACCTCGTAGACGGCCGGATGCTTGGCGATGACGTCCTCGACTTCGGAAGGACTGATCCGGTAGCCGGAACTCTTGATGATGTCATCGGTCCGCCCGACGAACCAGAAATAACCGTCCTCGTCGCAGTAGGCGCGGTCTCCGGTGTAATAATAATCCCCGACGAACGAAGCCGCGTTTTCCTCGGGATTGTCGAGATACTGCTCCGTGAGGCCGACCGGACGATGGGTTTCAAGGCAGAGCGCGATCCGGCCGTCGTCTCCCTTCTTGACCGGGTTGCCGTCTTCGTCGTGCAGCTCGACGTCCCAGCCCGGCGCGGGGATGCCCATCGAACCGGGCTTGACTCCCATGCCGAGGAAAGTGCCGATCATGCAGACCGTTTCGGTCTGGCCGTAGGCCTCGCGGATGGTGAGCCCCGTGCTCTCCTTCCAGAGCCGGATGGTTTCGGTCTGCATCGGTTCTCCCGCCGTCGTGCAGTGGCGCAGTTCGGAGAAGTCGAAGCGCGAGAGGTCCGAGAGCGTCAGCATGCGGTAGACCGTCGGCGGCGCGCAGAAGCTCGTGATCTCGTAATGCTCGAGGATCGGCAGAAGTTCGTCGGCGTGGAACTTCCCGCGAATGTCGTAGATGAAGACGCAGCAGCCGATGATCCACTGTCCGAAATAGTTCCCCCACAGGTTCTTGCCCCATCCCGTGTCGGAGACGGTCATATGCAGGTCATTGGCCGAAAGCCCATGCCAGAGTTCGGCGGTGACCCGATGCCCGAGCGGGTAGGCGTGGGTGTGCAGCACCATCTTCGGGTATTTGCTCGTGCCGCTGGTGAAGATCAGCAGCATCGGCATATCGGACTTGGTATGGATCTTGATCGGGCTTTTGACCTCGCGGCGCGAAAGCTTCGCATTCGGCCCGGAGATTTCGGCCCGGTAGCTGATCCAGTTCGGCCGTTCGCCGTCGACGAGCAGCCGGGAGGCCAGCGACGGGCATTCGTCGTAAATTTCGTCGAACTTGTAGGCGTTTTCGGTATCGGTGATGACCATTTTGAATTTTCCGAACTTGACCCGGAATTCAAGGTCGTGCGGCGTCAGGAGCGTCGGCGACGGGCATTGAATCGCGCCGAGCTTGATGAGCGCGATCGAAAAAATCCACCACTCCGGCAGCCGGGGGAGCATGAGAAAAACCCGGTCCCCCTTCGAAATGCCGTGCTTGATCAGCAGATTCGCCGCCTGGTTCGAGAGCCGCGACAGGTCGTGAAACGTGAAGTGTTTCTCCTCGCCGTGCTGGTTGCGCCAGATCATGGCGAGCTTGTTGCGGTCCTTTTCCGCCCAGCGGTCGATGACGTCGTAGCCGAAATTGAAATAATCCGGCGCCTCGACCGGAAAGGAGTCGGGAAAAGGAGGGATCTCGTAAGGATTTTTTTTCGATTTATTCATTTTTTCCATGATGCCGGAATGTTTCTTTCGCGGATTGTCTGACCGCCGTATTTCTGTTGGAATTACTATACACCGGTAATGCCAAAACGCAACTCGAAACCGATCCGGCGGAAACGCGTTTTCCTGAAAAAAGGACGTAAAAATATTGAAAAAAGCCGTTTTTCGGACTATTTTAATCGCAATTCAAATCAGAATGGACACGAAAAGGAGTGCCGCTTCTATGAAAAAAATTCGCGTTATGATCGTCGGCTACGGCAACGTCGGCCGCGGAGTGCGTCTGTCGCTTGGGAAGAACCCGGATATGGAGCTCGTCGGCATCGTCAGCCGTTCGCCCGAGCGGGTCGGAAAAGAGCTGCCGGATGTTCCGGTCATGGCGATTTCGGATGTGGAGGGCTGGAAAAAGGCGTTCCGTCCCGATGTCGCGATTCTCTGCGGCGGCTCGAAAAACGACCTGCCGCAGCAGGGGCCCGAATTTGCGAAATATGTGAATACGGTCGACAGCTTCGACAATCACAGCCGGATTCCGGAATATTTTGCGGATATCGACGCGGCGGCAAAGGCGTCCGGGCACGTATCGGTCATTTCAACCGGCTGGGACCCCGGTATTTTTTCGCTTGAGCGCGTGCTCGGCGGCGCTTTCATTCCGGGAGCGAGGGCCTACGGCTTTTACGGCCTCGGCGAAAAGGGCGGGCTCAGCATGGGCCATTCCGACGCGCTGCGGACGATTCCGGGCGTGAAGGACGCGCGCCAGTTCACGCACGCGATCCCCGAAGCGATCGAGCGGGTCCGCCGCGGCGAAAACCCGGCCTTCGAGCCCGGCGACATGCATACGCGCGAATGTTTCGTCGTCCTCGAGGAAGGCGCCGACCGGGAGGCGGTCACGAAGACGATCCTTTCGATGCCCGGATACTTCGCGCCGTACAAGACCACGGTCAACTTCGTAAGCCAGCAGGAGCTCGACGAAAAGTACAAGGGGTTTCCGCACGACGGGCTCGCGATCGCGGTCGGCGAAACCGGCGACCGCCATGCCGCCCGGGTCGAATACCGCTGCATCTGGGGCAGCAATCCCGAAGCGACCGCAAACGTCCTGGTCGCCCACGCCCGCGCCGCGGCGCGCCTCGCCGGGGAGAACCGCTCCGGCGCCTTCACGATTCTCGACATTCCGCCGGCCTACTTCACGACGCTGAGCCGCGAGGAGCTCCTGGAGCACTGGATGTAATGCCGGTGTTCCGCGCCGCGGATCAGGCGGGAGCGGGAATGCTCCCTTCCCGCCGGTCTGCGGCGATATCGCGTCCGCTTCTCCGGTCCGGACGGGCAGGACAGGCCCGTTTCATAAGCTTCTGCGCGGGCGGCCGGTGAAGCCGCGCAGAGTTCACCGAGCAGATATCCCGACATGCCTGAAACGGATACCGCCGGGCGGCATGTCGTCGCGTCAACCGAAAGGAGTCATGGGATGGAACTCAGGGTATTGCGGTATTTTCTCGGCGTGGCCCGCGAAGGCAGCATCACCGGTGCGGCGCAGGCGCTTCACGTCACGCAGCCGACGCTTTCCCGGCAGCTGAAGGATCTCGAAGACGAACTCGGGCAGCAGCTTTTCATTCGCGGCAGCCACAGCGTTTCGCTGACTCCGGAAGGCATGCTGCTGCGCAAACGCGCCGAAGAGATCATGGAGATGGTCCATAAAACCGAAGCCGAATTCGATTCGATGGGCGACAATATCGCCGGAGACATCCACATCGGCGGCGGCGAGACCGACGCGATGCGGCAGATCGCCCGAATCATCGGCGAGCTGCATGAGGATTATCCGGATATCCGCTACCATATCTACAGCGGCAATGCCGAGGATGTGACGGAGCGTCTCGACAAAGGGATGCTGGATTTCGGCATCCTGATTCAGCCGGTCAATATTGCGAAGTACGATTATGTGAATTTGCCGGAGAAGGACGTCTGGGGCGTGGTCATGCGCAAAGATTCGCCGCTCGCCGCCCAAAAGACGGTTGCCCGCGGAGACCTGGCCGGATTGCCGCTGATCTGTTCGAGACAGCCTCTCCAGCAGAATTCCGGATACAACGAAGTCCTGAACTGGCTCGGCGACGGATTCGACAAGGGGAATATCGTGGCGACCTACAATCTGATCTACAACGCCGCGCTGATGGTGGAGGAGGGAATCGGTTACGCGATTTCGCTCGACAAGCTCGTGAGCGTGACCGGGCATCACAACCTCTGCTTCCGCCCGTTCGAGCCCCGGCTGGAATCAGGTTTGAATATCGTCTGGAAAAAATATCAGGTATTCTCCGCCGCCGCCGGGCTTTTTCTGGAAAGAATCAAGAAAAAATTCTCCGAACCGGAAGGCTGACGGTTGCCGCTCCTTCATTCAAACGGATAAAGCTTCGTTCCCTGAAACGCAATCCCCTTGAATTCCATTGCACGACCGCCCTTCCCCCGAAGGCCGGATGCGGAGCTCCCCGAAACGCGCGGCCCCGCTCAGCGCGACGGCAGCTCTTCGATGAAGTGGTGTTCGCACCGGTCCCAATACTTCCGGTAAGTCCAGCCGTCCTCCCGGGAAAAATTCAGCTGATACATCCGAAAGACGACCGGAATGTTCTTCGGCTGCCAGAGTTCTTCGTAGCTGTAACGGTAGGTCATGCCGATCTTTTTCATCACTTCTCCGCTGGCCGGGTTGTTGACGTCGTGCGTGGCGGTGATGTACGGAACTCCGTCCTGCCGGAGCCGGAAGACCACCGCACGGGCCGCCTCCGTCACAATCCCCTGCCGCCAGAACTCCTTCCGCAATCCGTAGCCGAAGTCGCGGCTGTCGTCCGCAGCAAGCCGGACATAGCCGATCGGCCGGTCGTCCGTCTTCCGGCAGACGGCATAACGATAGGCGGAAGGGAGCGAACAGGTGTCGAGAAAGCGCTCGTGCAGAAATGCCGCGGCCTCCTCCCGCGTCTCCGTCGGAAACCAGGGAAGAAAACGGTTCACGTCCGGGTCCCGGAGAAGCGCGTACAGGTCGTCCACATCCGCCTCGGAGAACCGGCGCAGGATCAGCCGCTCCGTTTCGAGCCGGGGCGTATTGGCACACGTGCCGAGCTCCTTGCGGAAAAGCAGCGGCGACCCGTCCTCACGAAAACCGAGCGCCCGGTGGGCGGCCGGGCTGACCGGGTAATCCCCGTCGGTATCCGATCCGAGAACCGTGCAGCCCCTGGAGATGCACCAGGCCTCCACCGCGCCGACCAGCGCCCGGCCGACGCCGCGCCGCCGGTACTCCGGCTTCACGTACCATCCCTCCAGATGGCCCCGCGCCGGCGACCGGAGAGAAGCTTCGGCGATGCCGAGCCATTCGCCCCGCTCCTCGACACAGAAAAAAGCGGTATCGCTCCGCCGGAAAAGTTCGACGCTCTCCCGGCGCAAATCGTCCGGAGAGTGACGCGGCCACAGCTCATGGCGCAGCGCCGTCCACGCATCCAGATCGACAGGCGATATCGGTCTGACTTTCATTTGAAATCCCCCATATGAAATGATCGGTAATATATGAGGAGAGAGCGCCGATGTCAAGGCCGGAAGCGCAAAACCGTGGTTTCTCCGCGGAAATCCCCGGAATTCCGGTTGCAATCCGGTCCGGGGGAGAGTATACTCTCTGCCGCAACACGAAAGGCGACCGTCATGAGAATCATCGAAATAGAAGAGCGGAACGCTCCCCTGCTCCGCAGGCTGCTGAACATCTGGGAACGGTCGGTCCGGGCCACTCACCGGTTCCTGCCGGAACCCGAAATCCGGCGGATCGCGGAGTATGTCCCCGCCGCCCTCCGTGAAGTTCCGGTTCTGGCGGCGGCCGTAAACGGCGCGGACGAACCCGTCGCTTTTATGGGAATCGCCGGGAACAAGCTGGAAATGCTCTTCGTCGCACCGGAGGAGAGGGGCAAAGGCGTCGGCAGGCTGCTGCTGCGTCACGCCGTCGAAGCCCGCGGCGTCCGCGAAGTCGACGTGAACGAACAGAATCCGCAGGCCCGGGGTTTCTATGAGCGCCTCGGGTTCCGGGTCTGCGGCCGGAGTGAGACGGACGGACAGGGCTGCCCGTACCCGATCCTCCATATGCGGCTGTCCGCCGATTCCGGCCTCACTCCTCCTGAAGCGAGCGGTACTTGCCGCGAAGGCAGTTCAGAATCGTGACGGCGTTGACCGCCCCGATCCGGTAGAGGATCTGCCGCCCCTCCCGGCGGCAGGCGACGATGCCCGCCATGCGCATTTTATTCAGATGCTGCGAGACGGCGCTCTGCTGCCCGGAGATTCCGGCGACGATCGTGTTGACCGTGCATTCGCCGTGCAGATCGAGATACTCCAGAATCCGCAGCCTCAGCGGGTGGCCGATCAGTTTGATCACCTCCGCCATCGCATTCAGAAATTCATCGGGCAGCCGTTCCGTTTCCGACATGGCCGCACCTCCTTTCCGCCGCTTCAGATAAACAGCGTGTTGTTGCTCTCCTTCGCCATCCCGACGAAGCTCGCAACGCCGGCGACTTCATCGACCTCGACGAGCTCTTCGCGGGTGATCCCCATGACGTTCATCGCCATCTCGCAGGCGACGAACCGCACGCCGAGCTGCCGGGCCTGTTCCAGAAGCTCCGGCAGCGAGGTCACGTTCTGGCGTTTCATCACATCCTTCATCATCGCGGTGCCGATGCCGGCCATGTTCATTTTCGACAGCGCGAGTTTCGCCGCCCCCTTCGGGAGCATCCAGCCGAACATCCGGGACAGGAAGCCCTTCGGAACCGCCGGAGCCGGATTCCGGCGCAGGACGGAGAGCCCCCAGAAAGTGAAGAAAATTCCGACCTTCGCTCCCGAAGCCGCCATGCCGCACGCGATGATCAGCGCCGCCATCGCCTTGTCGAGGTCGTTGCTGAAAAGGACGATCGCGGCGCGGTGGCCGCCGGACAGCGAAACCGGAGCGGCCTCCGGCGCCGTTCCGCCTTTGCGGAGCAGCGCCTCCAGGTGATCGCCCTTCCGCTCCATCGCGACGAGCTCGTTGCCGCTGGAACGGCTCCAGGCCTCGAGGTCGGGCGCGAACGAGGGCGCCGCGAGCAACCGCAGCGTCTCCCCGGCCGCGAGCTTCTCCATTTCGCCTTTCAGCCGGACGACCGGGCCCGGGCAGGCCAGCGTGCGCACATCGAGCGTGCGGCCCGCAACGGCAGACGGCACCTGCGGCGGCGGAACGGCGTTTTTCCGGGCGGGCGCCGGAACTTCGGCATGCATGTATTTCCAGGTCAGATAGCCGCCGGAAAGATTCCGGACCCGGAAGCCGTTCTGCTTCAGAATCCGCTCCGCCAGATAGCCGCGCAACCCGACCTGGCAGCTCACAATCAGCTCGCGCGACCGGTCCAGCTCGCCCAGGCGGCCGCGAAGCTGCCCGAGCGGAATGTTGACCGCGCCCGGAATCGCCCCGGCCTGATGCTCCGCCTCCTCGCGGACATCGACGACCAGCGCATCGGCTGGAATTGAATCGGCATAGGCCGGTTCGGTCATTCCGTCCAGCACGTTCTGCGCGATCATGCCGAGAAAGTTGACCGGGTCTTTCGCCGAGTTGAACGGGGGGGCGTAGGCGAGCTCAAGTTCGGCAAGCTCCGGCGCGGTGCGCCCGGACTGCATGGCCGCGCCGATCACGTCGATGCGCTTGTCCGCCCCTTTCGCCCCGACGGCCTGCGCGCCGAGAATCTTCCCGTCGGAACCGAACAGCAGCTTCATATGCAGCTGGGCGCCGCCCGGATAATATGAGGCATTGGAAGCCGGGTGCGTGTAAATCCGGTGATAATCCAGTCCGAGCTGCCGGAGCTTTGTTTCGGTCAGGCCGACGGCCGCCGCCGTCAGGCTCCCGACCTTGATCACCGAAGCCCCCCAGCTGCCGCGGTAGGCTCGGGAGTTTCCGGCGATGTTGTCGGCGGCGATCCGGCCCTGCCTGTTGGCGGGACCGGCCAGCGGAATCGCCGTTTTCCGCCCCGAAACGCAGTCGGTGACCTCGACTGCATCACCGGCCGCGTAAATATCCGGGTCGGAGGTCTGAAGATATTCATTTACAACAATATGCCCGCGCGGACCGAGCTCGAGTCCGGCGGCTCCGGCCAGCTCCGAATTCGGTTTCACGCCGACGCTCATGACCACGAGGTCCGCCGCCAGTTCGGAACCGTCCTTCAGGCACGCATACAGCGAATCGCCCTCTTTCCGGAATCCGGTCAGTTCGGCGTTCAATCGCACATCGACGCCGTCTGCCGCAAGCTCCGCGCCGAGCAGCCAGGCCATCTCGCGGTCGATCGAAGGAAGCACATGCCCGGAGTGCTGAACGACCGTCACCTCAAGGCCGCGCCGGCGCAGGTTTTCGGCCGCTTCGAGCCCGATGAAACCGCCGCCGACCACCAGCGCCTTCCGGGCGCCGTCCGCCGCAAGAGCGCCGAGGGCATCCATATCCGGAATCGTCCAGAGCGGATGAATGCGGAAATCGTCCCCGCCGGGCAGCTCCGGCGCGGCCGGCCGGGAACCGGTCGCCAGCAGGAGTTTGTCGTAGGACTCCTCATATTCGGAGCCGTCCGCCCGGCGGACCGCAACCGTTTTCCGGACGCGGTCGACGGCGATCGCCTCGTTCCGGGTCCGGATCTCGATGTTGAACCACGCCCTGAACTTTTTCTCGGGCATGACCAGCAGAGAATCGCGTTCCGGGATGACGCCGCCCAGATGATACGGCAGCCCGCAGTTCGCGTAGGAGATGTAGCTGCCGCGCTCCAGCAGAATGATTTCCATGGATTCGTCCAGCCGCCGCAGCCGCGCCGCAGCGCCTGCCCCCGCGGCAACTCCGCCGATAATCAATGTTTTCATGAAGGACCTCCCGGTTTTGAAACAAATTACAATATTATTATATCACAATATCATAATATTTCAAACCGCAGTTTCCGCTTTCCGGATAAAATCCCGTAAAACGCCGTCAGCCGTCGCTTTTTTCCGGCAGCGGCCGGCTGCGCGGCATCGGATGGTAACGGCTCATGATCCAGCAGTAGGCGATCCCCATCGGGATCATGCCGCAGATCCACGAGAACGGCCCGGCTGCGCAAACGCCGACATATCCCCACCACGCCGCGAGAAACACGGCGCCGAAGATCCGGGCCAGCAGCTCGCAGCCGACCGACACGGTCGCAATGAACGCATGCCCCATTCCCTGCATCGCATTGCGGAAAATGACGATCAGCGCAAGAATGATATAAGAAAACGAATTGAACAGCAGGAAAATACGGATTTTCCCGTGCACCTCCGGCACCGCCTCCCCGACGAACAGGTAGCTCAATTCGCCGCTGAACAGCAGCACCCCGGCACAGCCGAGGGCGCAGACGACCGCACAGATCGCAATGCAGCTGCGCACTCCCTGCCGGATGCGCTCCTTGAAACCCGCTCCGTAGTTCTGCGCGGCGAATGTCGCCAGCGCGACGCCGAACGAGAAAATCGGCTGGATCGCCAGCTGATCGACCTTGCATCCGGCCGTGAAAGCCGCGATGGAATTCGCCCCGAGCTCGTTCAGCACCCGCTGCTGCACGAAGCCGCCGAGCCCGAGAATCGCAAACTGCAATGCCATCGGCAGAGCCACGCGCAGATGTGCCCATACAAAGGAGGGCTCGAATACCCAGTCCCGCCGCCGCAGCCGCAGCAGCCGGTACTTTCTGCGCGCATAAATCAGACAGGCCGCTCCCGCGGCAACCTGCGCGATCACAGTCGCCGCCGCAACTCCCGGCACGCCCCAGCCGAGCCACAGGATGAAGCAGAAGTCGAGCCCCACATTCAGCAGACACGCCACCGCCAGGAAGATCAGCGGCGTGACGCTGTCGCCCAGAGCGCGGATGATGCTTGAAATCATATTGTAGAAGACAGCCGCGCCGATTCCCCAGTAAATGACCGCGATGTACCAGTACGCATCCTCCATCTGGCCGGCCGGAACATGGATCAGCTCCAGCATCGGCCGGATCAACGGAATCGCAACCGCCATGTAGAGCAGCGTCGAAGCCAGGCAGAGCGTCAGCGAAATCGCGATCGACCGCTTCACTCCCGCCATATCGTGCGCGCCGAACCGCTGGGCCGTGATGACCGCAAAACCGCTCGTCAGCCCGAAGAAGATGCCCATCGAACTGAAAAACAGCGGGCCGCACGCGCCGAGCGCGGCAAGCGCTTCGACCCCGATCGTGCGGCCGACGATCATCGTATCCGAAACATTGTAGAGCTGCTGAAACAGATTGCCGATCAGCAGCGGAATCGAAAAAATCAGCAGCAACCGGGTCGGCGACCCCTGCGTCATGTCCTTCATCATAAACGGAAAACTTTCTCTATTCTCAACAAAACAACAGCAGATGAAGTCCGGTCGGCAGGCGGCACACCTCCCCTGACGGAATCAATACGGCCGACGCTTACAATACATCGTTTTTCTGAATATTCAAGAACTCCTTGCGGAATTCCGGCAATCTATCGCAGCCGGGCGGCAGCCGTTCCGCTCCTGCCGGCTTCGAGCTGCCGGTAAGCTTCGAGCATGCGGTCATAGCGCGCTTTCCGCGCCGGGTCCGGCCGCGTCACCGAGACCGGCGCACAGAAACGGCCGTAAAGCATGTCGAACGGAATGCCGCCGATCGCGTTCGCGGCGCGCAGCGCGGCGCCGAGCCCGGCTGAATTCGACACGGCAATCGTTTCGACCTCCGACTGAAACACGTCCGCGATGATCCGGCGCAGCGCGGCGCTCTTCGATGCTCCGCCGGTCACCCGGATGCGCCGGAACGCCTCGTTCTGCCAGGCGCTGTGCAGCCGCATCGAAAGAATCTGCGATTCAAGCAGCGCCCGCACCCGCTCTTCAGCCGGGGCGCTCGCCCAGTCGAAGCCGTATTCGGCGCCCGGTTCCAGCACCAGCGGCGTCGACTCCGGCACGAAGTACGGCAGCAGCAGATGTTCGCTCTCCGGCACCGGCGTCACGCGGTCGAACGCCTCGTAGGAGAGGCCGCATTCCTTCCGGACCGCCTCCCGCGCCAGCGAGCCGTTCGAAAAGCAGATCAGACTCATAAAACCGCCTGCCGGGTCGCCGAATACATGTCCGTACCCGTCCGGATCGGTGTGGAAACTGCGCATCGCCGCGAAAAACGTGTCGCTGGTGCCGAGGCTCACGACCGCGATTCCGGGCTCGCCCGCCCCGACGCCGATCAGACTGCCCGGATTGTCGCCGGACCAGACTGCGACCGGCGTCCCGGCCCGGAATCCGTACTTTTCAAAGTAACCCGACAGCCCTCCGGCAATCGTTGCGGACGGAACCGCCCGGGGCAGCCTGCCCGGCAGCCCCAGAGCGGTGAAGGCCGCGATCTCGCCGTCCCACACGAGCGTCCGCAGATTCAGCAGGTTCATCCCGGCCCCGTCGCCGTAATCGACCGGGGAAGGCGCGCCGCACAGCACCGAACAGAAAAACGAACTCGCCAGGTGAATCGCCGCCGTGTCGCGGTAAGCTTCGGGAGCCTCCTTCGCAAATTTACGGATCTGCGGACCGGCGAACCGTTCGACGGCGGGGCTGCCGGTCTCGCGCCGGAGCCGGTCGCCGAACCGCGCCTCAAGTTCCCGGCACTCCCGCGCCGTCGAACGGTCCATCCAGATCGGGGAAAAGCGGCGCGACAGACACGGAACGAGCTGCTCCGCCAGCGTCTTCCCGGGGTCGAGGTTCCCGAGCACACGCGGAAAACACTCCCGCAGACAGACCGTCGCATGCTGCTGGGCGGAACCCGAAATTCCGGCGACCTCCCCGAGCGGAGCGCCGGCGTCGCGCATCCGCGCGAACAGGAGGTCGAACGCGTCGAGCCACATGGCCGGATCGGCCGCCCGGACCAGCGGGTCCGGGTCCGGCACAAATCCCTCCGGCGCGCCGTACTGCGGCAGATCGGCGCCGAATCCGACCGCAAAGCCGCCGGAGCCGGCAGCCGGGTTCTCCGGGTCGATGAGCTCCGCCTTGACGCCCTGCGTGCTGAGGTCGATGCCGAGATAGAGCGCCATATGCCTACCTCCGCGGATCAATGTCGTCGAGCGCGCACATCTGCCGGATGCCCGCGAGGTCGGCGGCAGACTGGGACGCATACGCCGCCGGCGTCTCGATCCGCTCCGCGAGCTTCAGCGCCATCGAAAGCGCCGTCACGCAGTCGATGATGAACTGCTTCCGGCAGCCGGTCTCATCCTCCGGATTGCCCTCCGCGCGCAGCATATGGCAGTCGAATTCGACCGCGCCCTTCCAGCCGATCCGGTTCAGCGCCTCGAACATCATGACCGTCTCCTTGAGCCCCTCCGGACCGATCAGCGGCGGGAAATCGTTGTCGAACTGCGCCTTGATCTGCGAACCGAAATGCAGGAATTTCAGCTTGTTCATGCTGCAGAGGTAGGCAACCGTCATGCAGGCGTTCATCAGCGCCATCGATTCGTGCTGCAGCAGCTCCGGATTCACGCCCCAGAAATCGGGTTCCTTCAGCTTGCCGCAGATGAAGCCGGCCGCGTGTCCGCTGGTCGGCAGGAACATCTGGCCGCGCGGTTCGTTCGGCTTCGGTTCGACCGTCGCGCCGACATAGTTGGTCATGTTCCGTTCGCGGATGTAGTCGGTCACATGGTTCAGCCCTTCGGCCAGCCACTCGTAGACCTGCTCCCACTTCGTGACGACAGGAACCTCGAAGCCGTCGCGCGCGACCCAGTAGACATAGTATTTCGCGCCGAAGAACTGCCCGATGCGGAGCGTGCGCTCGACCTTCTGCGCGGCGAGGCGGCGGATGGCCGGGTCCGGGTTGCAGAGCCCGCCGTCGCGGAAGAGCCTGTTTCCGTGCAAACTGCAGATCGAAGCGTGGACCTTCACGCCCGCATCGTCGAGCACGGCCTTGATCTCCCGCAGCTTCCGGCCGGCGGGACTGGAGGGGTCGAGGTCGTCTTCGGGGTGCTCCGGATCCCACGGCACAAGGTCGTCGTCGTGGTAGCTCGTCGCCTCGATGTAGCCCTCGCGTCCGGCCCAGGCGATGATCTTCGCAATCTCAAGCGAATCGAAGCGGGAGAGCACGGCGCCTCCGAACGGATCGCTCAACGGACTCCCCACACACCAGAACGGCATCGAACGGTACGAAACACAGCCTTGATTGAAATCCATCTTTTCTTTCCTCCCGGAATTTACATGGTGATTTACTGGAATATAGTCCGTTTTTCCGGGTTTTCCTTGAATTTTTCAACAAAAACGGGTATTATATCACCATGATGACGGAAAATTCGGAAAAAGCATTCGGGAGCAACTATTTCAACTCTCCGGAGCTGCCGGTCGCGGTCGCCGAAGTCAGCGCTTCCCCGCTGGCTCAACATGCGCACGACCTGACCGAACGGGACCATTTCCACGACTTCTCCGAACTCGTGCTGGTCACCGGCGGCAGCGGCTCCCAGATCGTCGACGGAATCGAATATCCGGTTGCGGCGGGGGATCTCTTTCTCATTCAGGGCCATTCGTGTCATCGTTTTACGGACCGCCGCACGGTCAGCCTGCTGAACGTCCAGTTCGACCCCGAACGCCTCGCGCTGCCGTACAGCCTCCTGCGGCGGATTCCGGGATACAACGTGATCTTCCACCTGGAACCGGCCACGCGCGGCAGCGCCGGCGGCGGAAACCGGCTCCGGCTTTCGGGCGGCTCCCTCGCCCGCGCCGAGCACCTGATCCGCGAACTCCGGCGCGAACTGGCGGAAGCCGCTCCGGGATATGAAGCCGCCTCGCTCGCTCTGCTGACCGGACTGATCGTGCACGTATCGCGCTGCCATGCAGGGCCGCCGGCCGCCAGGGGAGCCGCGCTCCTGCGGGTCGGGGAGGTCATCAGCCGGATCGAACGGGATTACGCCGAACCGCTCACCCTCTCCGGACTCGCCGCCGTGGCCGGAATGTCGCAGAACCACCTGCTGCGGCTCTTCCGGGCGGCCACCGGCAGCACGCCGATCGAACATCTCCTGAAAGTGCGCCTGCGCCGGGCCGCCGCCCTGCTGCGGAGCGGCACCCTCACGATCGGAGAAATCGCCGCCCGGTGCGGCTTCAACGACTCGAATTACTTCGCCAAAAAGTTCCGGGATCTCTACGGAGAAAGCCCCCGCAGCTACCGCAGGCGGGAGTGAGAAGCAGGCGGAATTTCCCTCATTCGCGCCACGGGAGCCCGGCAATGGCGGCGTACTGCTCTTCGAGGGCGGCGATCTCACGGCGCCAGAACGCGTCCGAGCCCCACTCCGGGTAACGGTCGCGGAAGTTGTAGTCGCTCCGCTGCTTTGCGCACCAGTCCAGGAAATAGATCATGCGCATGGCCCGCAGGAGCTCGATCTGCGCGAGGCTCCCGCGGTCGAAGCCGCGGATCGATTCGTAGCCGGCCAGCAGCTCCCGGAGCTCCGCTTCGCAGCTCCCGGCCGGACCCGGCAGCAGAAGCCAGAGGTCCTGCACCGGCGGACCCGTCAGCATATCGTCGAAGTCGATGAGCATAAGCCCCTCGCCGGGGCGCTCGAGAATGTTGCCCTTGTGGCAGTCGCCGTGCAGCCGGATCGCCCCGGAACGGTCGAACCGCCCGGAGAGAATGCGGAGCAGCCGCCGCAGCACCGACGAGAGCGCCGGCAGCACGCGCTCCGATGCGACGCCGCAGCTCAGCAGATGGGCGACTTCGTTCAGCGTATTGCCGCGCGGATCAAGTGCAATCCTATGCTTCGCCGCGCGGGCGGCCCCGACGGTATGGAGCCGGGCGATCAGCGAGCCGAGCCTCCGCCAGACCTGTGCGCCGGAGTCAGGCTCGAGCCCCCTGCCCCACCGCTTCGGGAAGGCGGCGAAAAACGTACCGTCCTCCGCCGTGCCGAGGGTGGAGCCGCCGGCCTGCCGCAGCGGCGCAATGACCGGGATTTCGGCCTCGCGCGCTTCGAGCGTGAACAGATGCTCCTCGAGCAGCGCCGCGCGGCTCCAGCGGCCGGGCCGGTAAAACTTGAAGATATACCGTTCCCGTTCCGCCGACTCCATCTCGTAAACCCGGTTGATGTAAGAGGGCAGCGGCATCAGCACGCCGGAAAACCGGCAGGAAAACGCCTTCTCCGCAGCGGAGAAGATCACATCGGGCGTCAGGGTCTCGAAGTTGCCGAATTCGGGCATGGTGCGCCTTTCCGGAAAAAATGTATCCCCACGGAAAAGAAAAAACGCGAGGCCGGATTGCTCCGCCCCGCGTCCTTCCGGATGGTTCGTCCGCTCAGAGTTCGACCGGCTTGGTCTTCGGCAGCCCGAGGACCTTCTCCTCCGGGATGCGGCCGTCGGCGCGGAGCACGTCGATGCGCTCGTAACGCTTCATGACATTGCGGACTTTGCGGATTTTTCCGCCGACGCGGAGACTCGGATGCTGGGACATATCATCACCTCATATTTTTAATTGTTCACACAAATCAGATTCTGTATAAAACCACCGTTGAAACCGGCAGAGGGAAGCAACTGCAACAACCATCAGAGTCCGGCCGCAAACGGCAATGCTTATTAATATGCCTCCGAAACCCGATTCTTCAAGTCCGGCAGGCAGGATTTTTGCATTTTTTTACGTGTTTTCCGACTTGCAGAACCCCGGATGCGGAACTATACTTTAGAAGCCGGACGGCTCAATTCAACAACACGTCAGGAAAACGGACCATGCTTCATATCGTCGAACACCCGTGCATCAAAGCAAAACTCACGATTCTGCGCGACCGCGGCACACCGTGTCCGCGGTTCCGCCGCTGCGTGCAGGAGATCACCGGCTTCATCGCCTGCGAGGCGCTGCGGAAGCTCGAACTCGAGGAGTTTCGGATCGAGACTCCGCTGGCCGAAACCGCGGGCTGGAGACTGCGCGACGAACTCGTGCTCGTGCCGATCCTGCGCGCCGGAATGGGCATGCTCGACGCGCTGCTCGAGCTGGCACCCGAAGCGAAGGTCGGCTTCATCGGGCTCGAACGCGACCACGCCGGCAAGCTGCCGCGCGAATACTACTGCAAGCTGCCGGAACCGGGGGAGCACTCGCTCGCCGTGCTCATCGACCCGATGCTGGCGACCGGCAACTCGCTGGCCGGAGCGATCGAACTCCTGAAAAGCAACGGATTCCGGCGCATCCTCGTCATCACGATCCTCAGCGCGCCGGAGGGCAAGGCGGTCATCGAATCGCGCTACCCGGAGATCGAAGTCTACACCGGCAGCCTCGACGAACGGCTCGACGAAAACAAATATATCGTTCCGGGGCTCGGCGACGCCGGCGACCGGATTTTCGGGACCATCGCACCGTGAAATCTCTCCTTGCCGCCCTCGCCGCGCTCCTGCTCCTCCCCTGCCCGGGCGGAGAAGTCGAAATTCTCTGCACGACCGACCTCCACGGCAGGGCGGAGGAGTTCGCCGCGCTCGCGCCGCTGCTGCGGAAGAATCCGGCCGCAATCCGCATCGACTGCGGCGACACGCTGCAGGGAACCCTGCTCTCCCGGCTGAGCAGCGGCCGGATCATGATCTCCCTCCTGAACGAACTTGAATACGACGTATGGGTTCCCGGCAACCACGACTTCGAGTTCGGGCCGGAGCCGCTCGTGTCGGCGGCCCGGGAATTCCGCGGCGCGACGCTCGGTGCGGAGTTCGCCCGCGACGGTTTCCGCCCCGGCGCATGGACGCTGCTGGCCCGGAACGGGTACAGAATCGCCGTGACCGGCATGACCGACCCGAAAATGCCGTCGCGGCTGCTGCCGGGTTCCGGCTGGAGCTTCGAATCGAACCGCGACGCGCTGCGCCGCATCATGCCGGAAATCCTCGCCGTGGAACCGGACCTGATCGTGCTGGCCTGGCACTCCGGCCTCTACACTCCGCCCGGAACGATGTTCCGCTTCCTCGCGGAGTTCCCCGAAATCGATCTCGTGCTGGCCGGCCACAGCCATGAGGAGGAGCCCGGCCGCGGAATCTCCGGCGCATGGTTCGTCCAGGCCGGGCGTTACGCCGGCTGTTTCGCGCGGATTACGGCGGAATTCGACGACCGGAACGGCAGGCTGCTCCGCATCCGCTCGGAACTCGTGCGCCCCGATCCGTCGCAACCGCCCGACGCCGGAACGACGCGGGTGCTCGAACCGTTCCTGCGCGCATACCGTCCTGTCGCGGAAAAGGTGCTCGCCGTGACGGAACAGCCGCTGCGCCTTCCGGAAAAAGGAGACAACACGGCGCCGATCTGCCGCCTCGGCGCCGAAGCGATGCGCGATGCGACCGGAGCCGACGCCGCGCTCTTTTCGGTGTCGGCCCTGCCGGAGATCGGAATCCCGGCGGAAGTCACGAATGCGGAACTCTTCCGGCTCCTGCCGTATGAGAACGAGCTCTGCACGGTGAAGCTGACCGGCGAAGAGTTCGCCCGGCTCGTGAAGGAGATCGGCGCGGCATCGCGCCGGGGACGCAGCGTATTCCGTTTTTCCGGAGTCGATGCGGAATGCCGCGCCGAAGGCGGCCGGCACGTTCCGGCGCCTCCGGAAAAACTCACGCTCGCCGTGACCGCCTATACGCTGACCGTCACGCCGGTCCTGAAGCAGAAGCTCGAAACGGGCGCCTTCCGCCGGACCGGTCTCTTCGAACGCGACGCCGTGGCCGGATACCTGAAGCGTCTCCCGAAACGCGGCCGCCCATGAAAACAGGGGAACGGGAAGGGCCTCCCTTCCCGCCCGCTCCCAGCGACGGAACCGGACCGGAACTCACTCGTAGCGCAGCGCCTCGATCGGGTCGAGTTTCGACGCCTTCCAGGCCGGATAGAAGCCGAACACCAGCCCGACCGCCGCCGAAACCGCAACCGCCGCGAGAACCGCCTCCGGACTCGACGCGATCGGCCAGTTCAGATAGCGCTCCACCAGCAGCGCCGCGCCGTGCCCGAGCAGGATGCCGACGATGCCGCCGACCAGGCAGAGCACCATCGACTCGATGAGGAACTGCTGGAGGATATCCCGCGAGCGCGCCCCGACCGCCATGCGCAGACCGATTTCGCGCGTCCGCTCGGTCACCGACACCAGCATGATGTTCATGATGCCGACGCCGCCGACGACCAGCGAAATCAGGGCGACGCCGAGCAGCAGGTTCGTCATGACCGTCGTCGTGCCGGTCAGCATCTGCATGAACTCCGCCGAATTGCGGATGTGGAAGTCGTCATCCTCGCCCGGCTTGATCCGGTGGCGTTCCCGCAGCAGCGTGGTGACTTCGTCGATCGCTTCATCGACCTTCTCCGGAGAGGTTGCGATGAGCTGGATCATATCGATGTGAATGAATTTCGGCATCAGGAGCGTGTCGGTTTCAAGATTTTCGTCCGGCTCCGGATAGAGCGCAATGCCCTCGCCCGGATAGAGCGCGCTCGGACTGGTCGCCGCCGTGCTGGTCGTATCCGAAGCCTCGCCGGTCTTGAGCCCGGTCAGCCGCAGCCGGGTCGTGGTCCACGGCAGGATGATCACGTCGTCCTCGTCCGACCCCATCATATTGGCGCCCTTGCTCTTCAGCACGCCGACGACCTTGAACGCCGTGTCCTTGATGCGCAGCTCGCTGTCGATCGGGGAGTTGCCGCCGAACACCTCGCGCACGATGGTCGTCCCCACCAGGCAGACCGTGGCGCGCGAATTGACTTCGCGGCTCGTGAAATTCCTCCCCTCCTCGATCTCCCAGTTGCGGATGGTCAGGAAATCCGGCGCGGTTCCGGTGATCCGGCTCGGCGCATAGTTGACGTTGCCCGAGATGACCTGATAGCCGCCCGCGTTCACGACCGGAACCGCGGTTCCGACCGCCACGCATTCGCGGAGGATCGCGTCGCAGTCTTCCGGCGTCAGGGACATCCGGCTTCCGGAGCCCTGGTTCACGCCGCCGCGGCGCGACGCACCCGGCAGCACCAGCACCGTGTTCGCGCCCATCTTCTCGATCGAACTCCGGATCGACTGCGAGGAGCCCGTGCCGATCTCCATCATCGTGATCACCGCCGCGATGCCGATCACAATGCCGAGCGTGGTCAGCAGCGCCCGGGTCGGATTCCGCAGCAGCGCCTTCAGCGCAACGATAATCGTACTGGCGACATTCATGCCATCACCGCCTTTCCTTCATAGGTCCCGGTGACGATCCGGCCGTCCTGCACATGGATCTGCCGCTTTGCGAACCCGGCCAGTTCGGCCGAGTGCGTGACCAGAATCACCGTGATTCCCTCGTCGTTCAATTCGCCGAACATCCGCATGACCTCCTCGCTCGTCTTCGAGTCGAGGTTGCCGGTCGGCTCGTCGGCGAACAGCACAGGCGGATGGTTGATCAGCGCCCGCGCGATGGCCACGCGCTGCTGCTGCCCGCCCGAAAGCTGCGACGGGTAGTGGTGCATCCGTTCGGCCAGACCGACCTTCTCAAGCATTTCGATTCCGCGGCGGCGGCACTCGCGGCGCGACAGGTTTCCGGCGGTGTACGAGAGCGGCATGATCACATTGTCGAGCGCGCTCGTCCGCGGCAGCAGATTGAAGCTCTGGAACACGAAGCCGATCTTCTTGTTCCGCACCACGGCGCGCCGGTCGCCGGAGGCCATGCCGACCTCCTCGCCGTCGAGCCGGTATTCGCCCGAGGTCTGGCGGTCGAGGCAGCCGAGGATGTTCATCAGCGTGCTCTTGCCGGAGCCGGAG
The DNA here is from genome assembly GCF_009695545.1 of Victivallis lenta. Taxonomy (NCBI): domain Bacteria; kingdom Pseudomonadati; phylum Lentisphaerota; class Lentisphaeria; order Victivallales; family Victivallaceae; genus Victivallis; species Victivallis lenta. The sequence continues at coordinate 146,803 of NZ_VUNS01000013.1, forward strand.
GCGCCCATCAGCGCAACATATTCCCCTTTTCCGATCGACAGCGTGATCCCTTTGAGGACCGGGACGTCGATCTCCCCGAGGAAGTAAGTTTTCGTGATATTTTCCAGTTCAATGAGTTTCATGAGACCCCTCCGCTGTCTTACCGGCGCTTCGGCGGCTTCGGCAGGAACGGGCTGCCGGCGTTTTCCGGCGCGTCCGCCGCCTCGGCGACGGCGACCTGCGTGGCACCGGTCACCACTTCCATCCCCTCCCTGAGATCGCCGGAGACGATCTCCGTCGAAACCCCGTCGTTCAGCCCGACCGTGACCTTCAGCGGACGGATTCTGCCGTCTTCCAGCACCCAGAGGAAGCGTTCCTTGCTGCTGCGCTTCACGGAGGCGGCCTCCGCAGCCATCTCGCGGTATTCCGGAGCGACCAGGGAGTCCGCCGGCAGATAACGCAGCGCCGCATTCGAAACGGCCAGCGCATTCTTGCGTTCCGCGAGGATGAATTTCACATTCGCGGTCAGGTACGGCAGCAGCCGCCCGCTCGAATTGTCGGTGCTGACTTCGACCACATAGGTGACGACGTTCTGCGACATCGTCGCATTCAGGCGGATCCGGTGCACCTGCCCGGTGAACGATTCGTTCGGAAACGCGTCGACCGTAAAGACGACCGGCATGCCCGGCTTGATCTGGCCGATGTCGGCCTCATTGACGGAAACCCAGACCTGCATTCTCGTCAGGTCCTTCGCAATCAGGAAGATGCTCGATGCGCTCATGCTCGAGACCACCGTCTGGCCGACGCTCACGCGGCGGTCGATGATCACCCCGTCGACCGGGGAGCTGATGATGCAGTAGTCGTAATTCTGCTTCGCCTTGTCATACGAAGCCTGCGCGCTCGCGAGCTCCGCCTCGGCCTGCGCCAGGTTCGCACGGCGGACTGAAATCGTCGCGACCGCCGAATCGTACTCCGCCTTGTAACTGTCGTAATCGCTTTTCGACATCGCGTCTTTGGTCTGGAGCGTCTGGGCGCGCTCCCAGTTGCTTTTGGCGAGCAGCAGCTGCGCTTCGGCCAGATCGATGTTCGCCTTCGCCTGCTTGATGTTCGCCTCGGCCTGCAGCTTGCTGGCCTCCGCCGCACGCATTTCGGCTCCGTAGACGGCGTCGTCGATCCGCGCCAGGACCATACCCTGCCTGACCTGCGAGCCGTAATCGACGGACTTGCCGTTCGCGTCCTCGCCGAACACGGCGATTTTGCCGCTCACCTGCGCGCCGACATTGACCAGCTCCTCGGGCTCGACCGTACCGGTTGCGCTGATCGTGCTGGCGAGGTCCGCGCGTTCGGCCGTCTCGGTCTTGAAGACGGTGCGCGTCTTCTGCCCGAACCAGCGCTTATATCCCCAGTATCCCCCGCCGGCCAGCGCGGCCAGAATCACCAGAGTAACGAACAACCGTAAAAGCTTCTTCATAGTCCATTCATCTCCCGTCGTTTCGTCTGTAAGGATCAAGTTTATTCGGATTTCTTGATTTTATATCCGTAAAAACGCAGCCGGAGGGTCGTTTATTGTGCGGGAACACTCGATTTTTGCCGAATTGATGCTAAATTATCAGAAAATAACGAGATGGGATGAATATGGACGGCTCCGAAACCGGGCGGACAACGGCCGCGCTGCTCCGCCGCCATCCGGCATGGACGGCGGCCGCGGCGGCATTGTTCGCCGTGCTGCCCTTCCTGCCGTCGCTCGGCTACGGATTCCTGGTGGAGTGGGACGACGGCGGTTTCGTCACCCACAATCCGCACCTCGCGCTGTCGTGGGAGAATCTGCATCCTAAATCCGTGAAATAACAGGTAAAATTAAAGTTAAAACAGAGGCAAACCTCTTGGGTTGCAGTATATTACATGAGAATACAACATAACGAATGGACTCAACCCGATAGGAGAAACGATGGCAACG